>CAYNOM010000321.1:0-2104 GCA_964398415.1 uncultured Polyangiales bacterium
TATCGACAAGGAGGACGTGGTGAAGAACAGCGACGCGGTGCTCGATGTGCTCAATGACGTGCTTGCGAGCGAAATCGTGTGCAACCTCCGCTATCGAAACAACGCTCTCGTAGCGAACGGCATCCACGCTGAAGCAGTCGCGGCCGAGTTCACGCAACACGCAGCCGAAGAGCAAGAGCACGCTGACCGCGTGGCGCGGCGTATCGTGCAGCTTGGCGGCGAACCCAACATGGACCCTGTCACCCTTGCCACGCGCTCCCATGCCCCGTACTCGACCTCTGGAAATCTGCGCAATCTCATTCGCGAGAATCTCGTCGCGGAGCGGGTTGCCATATCGACTTACTCCGAAATCGTACGCTGGCTCGGCGATGGCGACACGACGACGCGACGCCTCATCGAGGATCTACTCGCCAAAGAAGAGGAACACGCCGACGACCTGTCGAGTCTCCTGAAGAGCACCCCCGAATAGTGGACATGAGCTTGGTTTGCGCCGAAGGCGACGCGGCCGTGGTGACGGCGCCCTCACAGCAAGCGGGGAGGGCGGGAGCGGCGCGAGCAAGTGGATCATCGGCGCCGCCGGGATGCCCATAAAGCGCGCGGAAACCGTGCGCGGTCAGGGGCGCGTGCGAGGACCGGGCGACCGGGCTCGGGGACCGGAGCCCCACGCGCTATGCTGCGGCCCAATGCTGTTACGCGCGACGACCTTCGGTGTCGGCCTCCTCCTGCTCCTCACGGCCCTGTCCCTCGCCGCGCTGCGCGTCGCCGAGCTCGAACGCGGCGAGCTCGAGCACGAAACGCCTTGGGCTTCCCTCTCGGACCTCGAGCAACGCGAGGGTGCGACGCGCATCAGCGCGCGACTCGGAGAGGTCGCTCTGTCGTCGGGCGAGCGGACATCCTTCGAGCTGTGCGCGCAAGGTGCGCTCACCGCGGCGCGCTTCGAGAACGCCTTCGACATCGTCGTGTGGCGCCCGAGCGTACAGAAGGTGGAGCTGCGCGTGCCCCTCGACGCGGCGCACCTCGCGCTCGAGAAACGCGGGGCGCGCCACAGCTGCCTCGCACTCGGTGGCGGACGCGTGAGCGAGGCGGGCAGCTACGTCATCGACGCCGTGTGGAAAGCGCGGCCCGACGCCGCCGTGATGGCCGTGCCACTCCGCGCGCGGGTGCTGGCACACACGCCGCTCGGGCTGAACGAGGGCCTGTTCGTGCTGCTTGCGAGCTTCGGCGCGATGCTGTGCGTGCTCTCCGCCTTTGCGCCGCAGGTCGGCACGCTGCGCGTGGGCCGTCACGCCGCGCCGCGCGTCGTCGCCGCCACCTTGGTCGCGCTTGCGCTGTCCGCGCTCGTCATGCGCCTGCCGGTCCCGGGCTCGATCGGCGGTCTGTTGCGGGGCCTCTTGCTCGCGACGATCGAGATCGCCATCGCCTGGCTCGCCGCAGTGTGGATCTTTGGCGCGACACGGCCCGGTCTCGCGCTGCATGCGCCAGCGCGCCGCCCGGGGCTGTGGCTGCTCGTGGCCATTGGGTGCGCGGTGCTGCTCAATCCCATGGCGCGCCTTGCGCTTCGACTCGTGCCGCAGACCGGGCAAGCTCCGATCGAGACCTTCATCGCTTGGCCGAGCGGTGCCCTGGCCTTCGCGGCACTCGGGATGGCCGTGCCACTCGCCGAAGAGCTGTTCTTTCGCGGGCTCGTGTACGGGGCGCTCGAGCCACGAGGCCGCCTCGTCGCCTACTTCGGCACGCTCGCGCTGTTCACGGCAGCGCACGCCCAGCAGGCCTTTGGCAACTGGGGCGCGCTCCTCGCCGTGACGGTCACAGGCGCGGTCTTGACGGGCCTACGCGCCGCGACGGGATCGACGCTCGTGCCCGCGGTAGCGCACCTCTTGTACAACTTGTCCCTGTGGCGCGACTCCTTCTCGGGTTGACCCGGTGCCGGCGCGAAGGAGCCGGGAAGGTGCGCCCCCGCGCGCCGCGCACTATTCTGCTCCGCATGCTGCGCCGCGGACCGCTGGGAGCGCCTCCCGTCATCGACGTGCACGTGGTGCGTGAGCACGGGCTCAGCCAGGCGGGCTTTCTGCGCGTGCGTCACGTCGAGCTGAAAAATCGCTAC
>CAYNOM010000321.1:2204-7282 GCA_964398415.1 uncultured Polyangiales bacterium
CCCGAGCGCTTCACGCTGCTCGGCCATGCCACGAGCTTGAGCCCGGGGCTCATCGCCGAGAAGCTGCATTTCGTCTGCGCCGAGCTCAGAGACGACGATCCTTACTCGCCACCGACCGGCGATGGCCACGCGGTCGAGGAGCACTCCGAGAGCGTGCTCGTGCCGCTCGCCGAGGCACTGAGGGCAATCGACCAGGGCCTGATTCACGACATGAAGACCGAGGTCGCCCTCTATCGCCTGCACGCAAGGCTCGAGGGTCGAGGATGACGAGCAGGCGCCCTGCTGCGAAGCACCCGCGCGTGCTCGTGATCTACAAGAAGTCCACCTACCAGCGCATGGTGCAGGAGCGAAAGAACCCTCGCGCCCAGGCCCTGCTCGAGCGCAACGATCGCGCGGTCGCGCGCTTGATGGCAGCCCACGAGGCCCACGTGCACACCATCGAGCAGGCCGAAGCGCTGTTCGAAAAGCTCGAGGTGCACGCAGTGTTTCGCTATCGCGCGGACGCCGACACGGCCGAGAACTTCGACATCGTGATCACCCTCGGCGGCGATGGCACATTGCTCTGGGCATCGCACCTCGTGGGCACCCAGCCCATGCTCGCGATCAACACCGCGCCACAAGACAGCGTCGGTTACTTCTGCGGCGGCACGAAGGACAACCTCGAGGAGACGCTGGTCTCCGCGGTGGAGGGCAAGCTCGAAAAAACGCGTCTCGCACGCATGCAGATCGAGCTCGACGGGGAGGTGATCTCGACGCGCGTGCTCAACGACGTCCTGTTCTCCCACGAGTGTCCGGCCGCCACGACGCGCTATTTGATCCGCCACAAGGGCACCGAAGAAGAGCAGAAATCGAGCGGCCTGTGGATGGGGCCTGCGGCGGGCTCCACGGCAGCCCAGCGCTCTGCTGGAGGGCGCGTGCTGCCCGCAACCTCACAACAGCTTCAGTACGTGGTGCGCGAACCCTACATGCCCAATGGCGTTCACTACGAGCTCGTCCAGGGTCTCGTCGCGCCGCGCGAGCACCTGGTGATCACGAGCAAGATCCATGGCGGCAGGCTCTATGTCGACGGCCCTCACCTCAAGCGCTCGGTCGCCCTCGGCAGTGAGATCGTGATGCGTCGCTCCCCTGAGCCGTTGACCGTCCTCGGCTTCCGCGCCCGCGAGCACGATCAGGCCAGCACGGACACGTGATCGGGCGAAATGCCCTCGCGCGGAGGCGCGCCCCGCAAGGCGCGTTTCGTGGCCGAGATCACGCTGCCGCTCCCGGAGATCGGGGTGATCGCCCTACAAAGCGGGCGGATTTGGCGTGCGTGTTCGTAGGGCCAGGGAATACTCGAGGGGTGCGCATCCGGTACGCCCTCCCCATCCTCGCCGCATCCCTGCTCAGCCTTTTCGCGCCCCAAGCGGCGCGCGCCGACGCGTCACCGCTCGCCTGCGCCGTCGAGGAGAGCGCACAGGCGCTTCGGCCCGCGGCACTATGTGGGGCGCTTGGTCGCGCCCTCGGCAGGCCCGTGAAGCAGGTCAAGGATGCCCGCGAACCTCGACTCGGCGACGCCGTCCAGATCCTCGCAGAAGAGATGCACTGGATCGTGGCGCGCCTGCATCATGGCCGCGTCAAGGTCTGGACACGTATCTCACGCTCCTTCGCCGAGGGGCGCGAGGCCCTGTTTCTGAGTCGTGCGACGCGCGCCCTGTTCGCCCAGCCCATCGCTCACGACCAGGGCTGCATCCGCCTCGATCCCAATGGCGGGCACCGCATGCGCGCGTTCGATCTCGTGCACCCATGGGCCGACCTACAGAGCTGCCCGGGACGCAGCATCGAAGTGCCCGATCCCTGGTGGGATTCCCGGCGGGGCTGAGGCAGAGCATGTAGCGACTCGGGTTTCACCCCAAAGCACTTGCGTCACAACCCCAGGATGCCGCGTCCATCCGGCATCATGACACACACGAAAGCCCTGGTGGCCCTGCTCGCGGGCCTGTTCTTCACCCTCCCCCAGGTGGCGTCGGCCGCTGACGTCGCCTTCTTCCCCGTCGAGAGCACGAGCCTCTCCGCGGAAGACAGCGCGGCCATCGGCGAGCTCTTGGCCCAGGCCTACGCCAACGTGTCCGGACAGGCGGTGCTCGCGCCCTCGCGCGTGGCCCCCCCGGTGAGCGCTTACCCAGAAGCCGCAAAGAACATGGGCGTGACCGAGTACGTGCGTACCGACGCCGTGGGCATCGGCGAGCGCGTCGTGATCCACAGCGTGCGCTACCGCGCGGATGGCGAGGCCCTCTTCCAGACCAAGCTCACGGCCAACAGCATGGAAGACGTGATCCCCGTCTCCGATCGCATCGCGCGCTCGCTGTTCGAGCGGCGCGACGACGAAGAGGTGCGCACACGCCACAACGTCACCCTCACCGAGGCACGCAGGCAAAACCGCCTGTGGTCAGAGAAGGTGATTGGCTTCAAGACGGGCTTGCATCAGGCGTTCGCCAAGAATGCCGACATCACGGCCGGCGTGAGCGGGATGTTCGACATGCGGCTCGAGATGGACAGGTTCTTCGTGGAGTTCGGGGCAGGCTTGCTGCTGCCCACGCGAATGGATGACGACTACTACGACTACGGCCCGAACTGCTACTACGACAACGACGGCAACTACATTTGCGATGAGAGCGGCTCTCAGCCCAAGAACAACGACATGCAGCTCGGGGGCTTGCAGGCAGAGCTCGGCGGCAGCTACTTCCTGACCGACGGCAACATCGCCCCCTACGTCGGCGGCGGTCTGATTCCACGCATCACGTTCGACGAAAACGACGTCACGGCCATGCTCGTGTACGGTCAGCTGGGCCTGATGCTCCCGCGCGACAGCTCGACGCGCTTCTACGTGGACGCGCGCGTCGCCCAGAACGTTCTCGCGCAGCACCTCGACAACGGCAAGCGCGTGCTACCGACGGAGATCTCGCTGCAGGCGGGCATCGGCTGGTGATTCGAGGCGTGTGACTCAGTCGAGGCCCGGGAGATCGGACGGACCGTCGACGTCGAAACACAGCCCGTGACGCTCGAGAATCTGCACCGAAAGCCCGTGCTCGAACGCGCGGGCTTGGTGGCGCTCGAAGCTGTCTGCACGACCGAAGCAGCTCGGCATACGATCGGGCGGCACGATGCCAAAGAGGTTTGTGCCCGCGCGGGCGAGATCGGGGGCGAGCACGACGTCGTGACGGACGAGCGCCTCCACTGCTTCGCGTACATCGTCGACGCTGAGATGCGGTAGGTCGGCCATGCACACGATGGCGGCGCTGGCACCGAGACCCGCGACGTGCCGAAGCCCGGCATCCACGACGTCGGAGAGGCGCTCGCTCGGTGGGTCGCGCAACACGTGAAACGCGCGCTGCCGCGCCACCGCTTCGACCTCGTCGTCGTCGGTCACGACGAGCAGACCGGCGATGTGCTCGTGTGTGCACAGCGTGGCCGCCACGTGCTCGAACAGACCGCGCGCGAAGGCCGTGCGCACGGGGTCGGTGAGTACGGCACCGAGGCGGCTCTTGCCCCGCGCAAAGCCCTTGACGGGCAGCACGGCCCAGATGGCCCGCACTCGTTCCTCGCTCACGAAAGCTGCTCCGCGAAGGCGAGCACCTCGCGGGCGAGACGCGCCCGGTCCGCGGCACCTCCCATCACCGTGAGCGCCTCACGCTGCGGCAGGGCAAGCGCCGCCGACGCGTCACCTTGCTCGACCACAATCCCAGCCAAGAGCGGTGCGTAGTGGGCGGCGATCGCAGCGGGGCTCGGCTCGGCAGAAGCGAGACGCCTCAGCATGTCGGCGAGGGGGCCCTTCACAGCTCGCCCGCGAACGATGGGTGACAGGGCCACGACGCGCTTTTGCAGAACCCGCTCGCGCACGCCTTCGAGCGTCAGGATGGGATCGATCGAGACATAGGGATTCGAAGGCCCAATCACGATCAGATCGGCGCGCTCGAGCGCGTGAAGCACCTCGGGGGTGGGTCGGGTCTCGCCCTCGAAGCGCACGCGAGAGACAGCGGGCGCCCGATGCTCGACCAGCCACTCTTGGAAGCCCAAGGTTCCATGAGCCTCCGTGTCGACCCACGTCCGGCGCGCGCCATCACACATGGGAAGCACGCGGCACTCGACGCCGACCGCCTCGCACAACCGCGCCGTCAGCGTGGTGAGCCGCTCACCGCGAGCGAGGGCCTCGGTGCGCACGAGATGGGTCGCAAGATCGCGATCGCCGAGCTGAAACCACTGGGGCGCGCCGTAGCGAGCCATCATGTCCCTTACGCGAAAGCTCTCGTCCGAGAGCCCCCAGCCACGCGTCTCGTCGGCGAGACCGCTCAGCGTGTACATCACCGTGTCGAGGTCGGGGCTCACCGAGAGGCCCCAGTGCACGAAGTCGTCGCCGGTGTTGACGATGGCCGTGAGCGCCTCGGGAGCGAGCACCTGGGCCATGCCGTGCAACAGGCGCGCACCACCCACCCCGCCCGAGAGAAACACCACCGAGCGAAACGCCGTCATGCGTACAGATCCTGGTCGGTCGGCCGCAACAGGGCGCGAGCGCTCGACACGCTGTCCGGAAAGGACAGGCCGCGCACGATGACGAAGGGCCGGCCCTCGTTGGCTTGCCCCGCCACCAGGTCCGCCGCCGCGGCCACCTGATCTGCGAGCGCGGTGATGGTGTACTCGAGCCTGCGCCCATCGAGGTCGGGGCGACCCACCTGGTCGAAGAGCGCGGGCAGACCCGCAACGCCGATGGCCGTGCCCACGGTGCCGAGGCGAAAGGGCCTGCCGTGGGAGTCGGTGACGACGACGCCGACGCGCACCCCCAGCTGTGCCGCGAGCGCCCCGCGCACGGTCTCCGCATCCCCGTCGGGGTCTTTGGGTAGAAGCAGCGCCCATGGCCCCTCGCCTTCACGCCCATCGCCGGGCTGCGAGTTGCTCAGGTCGATGCCCGCGTTCGCCGACACGAAGCCGAGCTTGTGGCGCACGATGAGCACGTTCTTGGCCTTGCGTGAAATCGACACGCTCTCGCCCAAGATGAGCTCGACGACCCGCGGATCTTTGCCGATCTCGGCACCGAGCTCGAGCGC
>CAYNOM010000322.1:0-1088 GCA_964398415.1 uncultured Polyangiales bacterium
ACAGCGTCGTCATGTCGTCGAGGTCGGGGCTGATCAGGGCGAGGTCCTCGTCGGGCGCGTCTGCGAGGGGCTGCGGCGTGGCTTCGGCGAGCCCGTTGTCGGCCTCGTTTTCACTCGCTGCTCGCGTGCGCTTCTTGCGTCGGCGCTTCTTGCCCGACGCTTGGGATTCCGCCTCCGTCTCCTCGGCGGGTTCTGGGGCGGCTTGAACGTCGCTTGGCAGCTCGTCCGCTGCAGGCTCGGCCACGGGCACGGGCGGTAGGCTCAAGTGCTCGCGGCGCGCGGCGGCGGCGGCCTCGTCGACGTCTGCGACGCCACTGAAGAAGCCGCGCAAGAGGCCGCACAGCACGCGCTCGGCGTCGGGGTGGGTCATGAGGCGGCGCGCCAGATCGCGCTCGTCGCCAAAGGCCGCTCCCTTGAACGCTTCGGTCAAGAGATCGAGCTTGTCCGTCTCGCGCCGGGTCTCCGCTTCGGTGTCGCTCGGCAGCGAGCACTCGATGGGGAAGATCTTGTAGGTGAGCCGCAGTGTGTAGAGGCCGCTCAGATTCGAGGGCCCCACGACCGAGATGGCCGTCCCCGTGCGCCCAGCGCGTCCTGTGCGCCCTGTGCGATGCACGTACTGTTCTGCCGACTCCGGGAACCCGTAGTTGATCACGTGGGTGAGATGCGAGATGTCGATGCCTCGCGCAGCGACGTCCGTCGCGACCATGTAGCGGAGGCGGCCCTCGCGCGTCGCGGCCATGATCTTCTCACGGTCGCGCTGGGGAAGGTCGCCGTTGAGCCAGTCTGCGTTGAAGCCCGCGTTCGAGAGGCCGCGCGCGACGGTTTCCGTCTCGTTCTTGGTGTTGCAGAAGATGATCGCGCTCTCTGGGTCTTCGACCTCGAGAATGCGCACCAGGGCGGCCAGTTTGTCGCCGAGCACCATGTAGTAGTGGTGCGAGATCGAGGCCGCGCCGACCTGATCGCTCGACAGCGTGATGAACTGGGGCTCGTGCATGCGGCGCTCGGCCATGCGCTGCACGTTGCCGTCGATCGTCGCCGAGAAGCACAGGAACTGCACGTTCTGTGGCAACGCGTCCATGATCGCGTTG
>CAYNOM010000322.1:1098-7273 GCA_964398415.1 uncultured Polyangiales bacterium
GAGCTCCTTGGCGAAGCCCATCGAGAACATTTCGTCGGCCTCGTCGAGCACGAGCACACGGATGCCCGAGGGGTCGAGGGTGCGGCGCTTGATGTGGTCGAGCACGCGCCCGGGCGTGCCGGAGACGATCTCGGAGCCCGCACGCAGCTCAGCGACCTGCTTGTCCATCGGCGCACCGCCGTACACCGCGACGGTGTGCAGATCTTGGTAGCGGCCGAGATCGTTCAGCACGCGCTGGCTCTGCAGCGCGAGCTCGCGGGTGGGCGCCAGGATCAGGGCCTGGAGCCCATCTCCGCTGCGCACGATACCGTCGACGAGGGGCAGGCCAAAGGCCAGTGTCTTGCCCGTGCCTGTGCGCGACTGGACGATCAGATCGCTGCCAGTCTTGGCGGGCTCGAACGCGGCGCGCTGGACTGGAGTAGGGTGGGTAAAGCCCAGGTCGGAGATGGCGCGGCGAATGGGCGCGGAGAGCGGCAGCGCATCGAAGGTCGGTGCGGATTCGCTCGGTTCAGTGGCGTCACTCATGCAATGGGACCCTTTCGGTCAAGGCCTGGGCGCGCTCCCGTGCTGGCCGTCCGCATTGGGATGGCGGGCACCGCGCAGGAGCGCGTCGATGTGGCGTAGTCGTGGGGCCTGCTCTCGGTCGAAGCGATCGACGAGGCCGCGCAGGCCATGGCGCAGGCGGGACAGCTCCGTCCACGCCGTTTGCTCTTCGGCTTTGCAGGTAGGACGCATCGCCACGAGGCGACGATCCCATGCTTCGAGCCAGCGCGATAGCTCCTCGCGCTGGGTCTTGTCACGGACGCGGAGCATGTTGGCGCCGACGTGATCGAGCAGCTCCCCCTCGAGCTCGAGCAGGGCGTTGCCGCAGCTGGTGTCGTCGACGCGGCCCTCGGCAGCGGCCTCGGGCCAGAAGATGGCTGGGATGATCGAGGACAGCCCCACGGTGACGATCCATGCCGAAATCAGCCAGAACACGGCTGCTCCAACGTACCAGCCGCCGCCGCGTCGCCTGCGCTCCTCGTTCACGAACTCACCCAACGCATCCATTTCGAAGCGGTGGGCAGGGCGCCGGTCGAGCCGACGCGAGGACCACCTGAAAAAGGCTCCGAGCACTCGTAGCGGTGCCCGGGAAACAGGTCAAGCACGCGTTCCGTCCCACCTATCACGTGTGGCGCCCGAGCCTTACGGCACGAGCTTGTACCCGAGGCCGTACACCGTGAGGATGTGCCGGGGTTGGGAGGGCTCGGCTTCGATCTTGCGTCGCAGCTTGACCACGAAATTGTCGACCGTGCGGTTGGTCGGGTTCGGGTCGATGCCCCAGATCCGACGCAGGATGTCGTCGCGTGACACCGGCTGCCCTGCGCGCTCGTGCAGCAACTTGAGCAGCTCGACCTCGTAGAAGGAGAGCACTTCGGCGTGTTCTCCCTTCGACAGGGTGTGGGCGACCGGGTCGATGCGTGCGTCGCCGATGGCGAAGGGCTGCTCGGTGGTCGTCGCGCGTGCGGCCCGCCGGAAGATCGCGCGAATGCGCGCCACGAGCTCGCCCACCGAGAAGGGCTTCGTGACGTAGTCGTCGGCCCCGGCGTCGAGGCCACGGATCTTGTCGGCCTCCTGGCTGCGCGCCGTCAACATCACGATGGGGGTGTGGGGGTCGGTGCGACGCAGCTGCTCGCAGACCTGATAGCCGTTGAGGTCGGGCAACATCAGGTCGAGGATGATGCAGTCGGGCCTGTGCTTACTCGCGTTGCTGATGGCGTCGCTTCCGCGCGCGCAGTGCACGACTCGAAAACCCTCGAACTCGAGCGCATCGCACAGCCCCAACGCCAGGGCCGGGTCGTCCTCGACGAGTAAGATCGTCTGCGTCTGCGCCCCGCTCATGGCCTACGACGATACTCCTTCGCGGGAGTCCTTCAACGGGTCGGTGGCCTGCACCCGGACACCGCGCTGCTTGATCGACACCGAGAAGCTCACGATGGCCCCCCCGTCGCTGGCATTTTCCACCCAGGCCCTTCCGCCATGGGCCTCGGCGATGTGCTTGACCAGCGAAAGGCCGATGCCCGAGCCGCGCACCTGTTGTCCAGGCCGCCGTACGCGATAGAAGCGCTCGAAGACGCGGCGCGCCTCGTCCTTCGGGATGCCCGGCCCCCGATCGCGAACCGACACGCGCACGTGTCGCCCCCGAGCGTCGACGCAAACGTCGATGGGCGTGCCCTCGCCGTACTTCACGGCGTTGTCGAGCAGGTTGATCACCGCGAGCAGCATGGCTTGCTCGTCCACCGACACGCGCGGCACGTCGGGGGCGACGTCGAGGCGCACCTCCGTGCTCTCCAGGCGGTGGCGCACGGTCTCTACGGCGCGGGTGACGATCTCCGAGAGATCGGCTTCGAGAGGGGCGTACTTCTGTGCCCCGCGCTCGAGGGCCGCGAAGTCGAGCACATTTTCGATCAGACCACTCAGACGCTCGGACTCTCGACAGATCATCTCGAGGTACTGTTTGCGTTTCTCGGGCGAGGCCACGCGCCCCGTGAGCAGCATCTCGGCGAACATGCGCACCACCGAAAGGGGCGTCTTGAGCTCGTGGGAGACGTTGGCGATGAAGTCGCTCTTGAGCGCGTTGAGGCGCCGCTCCTTGACGTTGGCGTACATCAAGAAGGCGACACCGAGCAGGAGCACCACCACCGACAGGGCGATCATGGCGGCCTTGTTGGCTTCGCGCTGCCTCGCCTGTTCCTCGAGGAGCGGCGCATCGCGCGGGGCGATTTGCAGACGCCAGCGATAGAGCGTGGTCGGAAAGCGCTGGGCGACGATGTAGTCGCCCGACTTCGAGAGGCTCTCCCCGAAGATGCGGCGGTTGTCGTCGTCGACCACGTTGAACTGGGCGCGGCCCTCCTCGTTCGTGAACATGCGCGGTAACTCTTCTCGCACGAGGTAGCCGGTGTCTTGATGGGCTACGACTAGGAACCGCTCTCCCATGCTCTCGACGGCCTTGTACGACAAGAGGTAGCTCGCACCGCCGAGCACCGTATGCAGATGTCTGAGGCGGTCCGGCTCGAAGTCTTCGAGATCGAGCTCAGGCGCCAGATGTCGCTTGAACAAGCGCAAGAACTCGCGTTCGTCTTTCTCCGAGGCGCGCGCGACGTAGTCGACGATCTGCAGCTCCGGCGTCAGAACCAGCACGGCGCGTACGCTCGGCGAGATGCGCGGCGCGAGTGGCAGCCAGCGATTGCGCAGACCGTCGGGATCGCGCACGTCCACCAGGTGGAACACCGCGTTGTCCGAGTTGATGATCAGCTGCTCGACGCGGTCGATCTTCTCCTCGAGCAACAACAGCGTGCTGTGGGCCAGGGAGCTGGCGCCGAGCTCCTCGTAGCGTGTGGCCGTCTCCCACGTGTAGTAGCTGAGCACCGCCGCGGCTGCGAAGAGCAGCGGCAAGAGCACGAGAAACGGCAGGTCGGGACGCCACTTGGGCACTGTCGTCGATGCTACTGCCCTGAAGCCGCGCGCGCACGTGCCATGGGCCGTGCTCGGGTCAGTCGTCGCGTTCCGGCTTTGGGGCGCGCGACATCAGCTCCTCCAGCTCCTCGTGAGGGTCTCGGTCCTCGTAGAGCACGCGGTAGACGCCCTCCACCAGCGGCATCTCCACGCCCTCGCGGCGACTCAGCTCGTAGGCGCTCTTCGCGGTTTTCACCCCCTCGGCCACCATGGTCATCTCCGCGAGGATGTCCGCGAGCTTTCGCCCCTTGCCGAGCTCGATGCCGACCTGACGGTTACGCGACAGATCGCCGGTGCAGGTGAGCACCAGGTCGCCCATGCCGGAGAGGCCGCTGACCGTGAGCGGATGGGCCCCGAGCCGGCTCGCCAGGCGGCCGATCTCGGCAAGGCCGCGCGTGATCAGGGCTGCGCGCGAGTTGTGGCCAAAGCTCATCCCGTCGGCGATGCCGGCGGCGATGGCGACCACGTTCTTCAGGGCTCCGCCCACTTCGACGCCCACCACGTCGTCGGTGCTGTACACACGAAGCCGAGGCCCTGAGAGGGCGTGCTGAGCGCAAACGGTATGTGGCTCGCTCGTGCCTGCGACCAGCACCGCGGTCGGCACGCCGAGGGCCACCTCGCGCGCGAAGCTCGGGCCACTCAGGAACGTGAGCTGAGGGATGCGTGCCGCGGGGAGGGTGCCCGCGAGGATCTGCGATGGCAGCTCGAGACTCCCCTGCTCGATGCCCTTCATGGCGTTGACCACGGGAACGTCGGCGGGCAGCAGCGGATCGAGCGCGAGCGCCAGCTCGCGCAGGGCGTGCGAAGGCACCACCACCACCACGATCTCCACGCCTGCCAGGGTCTGGCCCAGATCCGCGAGCGCGACCAGGTTTTCTGGAAGGGGAATGCCGGGCAGGTAGCGCGGGTTTTCGCGGCGCTGGTTGATCGCCTCGAGCAGCTCGGCGTTGCGCCCCCAAAGGCGCGTCATGTAGCCCTTGTCCGCGAGGACTTTGGCGAGAGCGGTGCCCCAGGAGCCGGCGCCCAAGACCGCTGCACGCAGTTCTGCCATGCAGGCTCTTCTAGCAAATGGCCGACGGCGCGCGCGCGAAAAGCGGGGGCCCAAACACAGACCCCCAAAACGCGAACAGAGACGCAAGCGCTGCGCCTCTGTCCACGTGTGCACGTTCTGTCGCCGGCTTCAGCCCGTGGGCTGCGCCGAGGCGCTCTTGCCTGACTTCTTCTTCTTCTCGACCGGGTTCAGGTCGAGCTTGTCAGGCTGCGTCAGCGCGTAGCGCAGCACGTCTTCCATCTTCGAAACCGGATGGAACTCGAGCTCGTCGCGCACTTCCTGCGGCACCTCTTCGAGATCGGCCGTGTTGCGCTCGGGCAGGATGACGTGTTTGACGCCCGCCCGGTGGGCGGCCAGCACCTTCTCATTGATGCCGCCGACCGGCAGCACGCGCCCACGCAGGGTGATCTCGCCCGTCATCGCCACGTCGTTGCGCACGGGGATGTCCGTCAGCAGCGACACGATGGCCGTCATCATCGTCACGCCAGCGCTCGGGCCGTCCTTCGGCATGGCACCGGCGGGGATGTGGATGTGCAGATCGCTCTTTTCCAGGAAGTCTTCCGGGATGTTGAGCATCTTGGCACGCGTGCGTACGTAACTGAGCGCGGCCTGGGCCGACTCCTTCATCACCTCGCCGAGCTGGCCAGTGAGCTGCAGCTTGCCCTGGCCGACCATGCGCGTCGCTTCGATGAAGAGGATCTCGCCACCCACGCTCGTCCAGGCAAGACCCGTGGCCACGCCCGGCTCAGAGGTGCGCTCGGCGACCTCGGAGGAAAAGCGAGGTGCGCCGAGGTACTCGCGCAGGGCATCTTCGTCGGCGATCTTGTACGGGCCGTGGTGGCCCTCGGCCACCTTGACGGCCACGCCACGGATGACGCTCGCCACTTGGCGCTCCAAGTTACGTACGCCAGCTTCACGCGTGTAGTGATCGATGATCGACTCGACGGCAGCATCTTCGATCTGCAGCACTTCCTTCGACAGGCCGTGCTCCTCGAGCTGCTTCGGGATCAGGTGATCGCGCGCGATGTCTGCCTTTTCGCGGCGCGTGTAGCCTGGGATCTCGAGGATCTCCATGCGATCGCGAAGCGGGGCCGGAATGGTATCGCCCACGTTGGCCGTCGCCACGAACATCACGCGCGACAGGTCGTAGGGGATCTCGAGGTAGTGATCGGAGAAGGTGTCGTTCTGCTCGGGATCGAGCACCTCGAGCAGGGCGGCGGCCGGGTCGCCGCGGAAGTCGTGTCCGATCTTGTCGATCTCGTCGAGCATGAACACGGGGTTGACGGTGGCCGCCTTCTTCATGCCCTGGATCACCTGGCCGGGCAGGGCGCCCACGTACGTGCGGCGGTGACCGCGGATGGCGGCCTCGTCGTGCACGCCGCCCAGCGAGTTGCGCACGAACTTGCGTCCGAGCGCGCGCGCGATCGAGCGGCCGAGCGAGGTCTTGCCCACACCGGGAGGCCCGATCAGGCACAGGATGGGCCCCTTCTTGTCGGGCTTGAGCTTGCGCACCGCGAGGTACTCGACGATGCGCTTTTTGACCTTGTCGAGACCCGAGTGATCCTCGTCGAGAACTTGGCGCACCTGGGCGATGTCCATCTTGTCCGTGGTCTGCTGGTGCCACGGCAC
>CAYNOM010000323.1:0-6954 GCA_964398415.1 uncultured Polyangiales bacterium
GCCTCGCCGAGGGCCCACAGCGGAAACACCTTGAGGTAGTTGTCGTAGTGGATGGCGCAGGTCTTGTTGAACATGCCGGCGATGTGCCCGTCGGGCCAGCTCCCGCCCGGCTGCTGCGTGCGCACGAGAAACGCGACCCCGCGCTGCACCGCGTCCGAGTGGCCCTCGCCCGCGGCGATGAGGCCGAGCAGGGCCCAGGAGGTCATCACGGCCTGGCCGCGCTCGGCATCCACGTACGTGCGTCGCAGGTTGCTCTCGGCCGTCTCGCCCCAGCCCCCATCGAGCCGCTGCTTCTGCTTCAAGAATGCGACGGCGCGGCGCACGGCGGGATGACCCGCTGCGAGCCCCGCGGCGCGCATACCCTCGAGTCCGAACCAAGTGCCGTAGGTGAAGCACACGCCCCAGGAGCCTTCGAAGGATCCATCGTCGCGCTGCCGTGAAAGCAGGAAGCCGAGACCGCGCTGTACGGCGCGATCGATGACCCCATCGCGCAGGCCAGGGTGGGCGCGCTTGAACTGGGTGAGCGCCACGATGCACGCTGCGGTGCACTCCACGTAGGAGTAGTCGATCATGATGTCGCCGAAGCAGTTCGACGGGTTGAGCTTCTCGAGCCATGCGGGCCCGCGCGACGGCTCGTAGCTCGCCCAGCCGTCGTCTGCGTTCTGACTCGAGAGCAAGAGGTCGACCGCATCGAGCAGGCGCTCGACGGGCAAAGGCCGCGTGACCAGGGGCGATAGGGCGAGCGCCGCGCGCAGGCCTTCGGCCGTGCAGTCGCTCACGATCCAGCCGTTGTCCTTGGCGGAGAAGCAGAAGCCACCCTTGGTTCGATCGCGGTAGCAAAGCTCGCGCTGGGCCACGTCCTCGCGCACCTGATTGTCGTCGATGAAAGCGTGGGCGCGCTCGAGCACATCGCGCTGCGCTTCGGCACGACCGCTCGCCACGATCGCCTGGGCCGCGAAGGCGGTGTCCCACAGCTGCGACGAGTGATAGCCCTGCATCTTCGTGCCGTCCTTGCCCTGCCACAGATACTCGGGGAGCTGGGCTGCGTGCTTTCGTAGCTCGGGGCCGGCGGGGCGGGCGTGATGCCACACCCAGAGGTGGTAGAGCTTCGAGACGGGGCCAAGGCAAATGTACTTGGTGTTGCGATCTTCGGCTTCGACCAAGTCGAGCACGCGCGCGAGGGCGCGCGCGCGCAGGGGCTTCAGTGGCTTTCGTTCGTAGGCGAGAAGCACGCGATTGGCCGCGTGCATTACGGGCGAGATCGGCGTGTAGTCGTCGCTCTCGGCCACGCGCGTGCGGGCGGCTTCCCAGTCGATGCGATCGTAGGGAACGTCGTAGAGCTCGGTGCGGATCTCGGCGATGCGCGCGTCCACGGGCATCTGCACCCTGTGTCCGTACAGATAGGACATGGGCAGGTACACCATGCGCGTGTGACACCACAGACGCGAGGGATGGATGGGCAACGACTCGGGGAGGATCCACAGCTCGGGCGGCACGGGATTCAGGCCGCGGTAGTCGTGCAAGTTGAGCAGGGTCAGAAAGAACTTGCCCCAGGACGCCGCCGCCAGGGGGCCGCCGCGCTCGCGGATGAACGCGCGCGCGCGTGACAGCGCCGGGTCGCTCGCCGGTACATCGCACAGGCGCAGCGCCGCGTAGATGATCGTGCTCGTGAAGAGGTAGCTGTGGCTCTCCACGTGGAGCCCAAAGCCGCCGTCTGGGTTTTGCACGTGACGCAGGTAGCGCACCATGTCGGCACGCACCTCGGGCGCGATGGCGACGCCTGTCGCGTAGGCGGTGCCGAGGTACAGCGGCAGAAGGAAGAGCGGTCCGCCGTAATCACCGGGCCAGGCGCCCTGCTCGTTCTGGTGCTTCACGAGGTGCGCGAGGGCTTTGTCGATGGCGCGCTCGAGCTCGCTCCCGTCGAGGTGGTGCGGAGGCTCGGGGGTCTGGTCGATCAGCATCTGTACCTCAGGCGTGTTGTTCGGCGTCGAACGCAGGCGTCCACAGGGCGCGATAGCGTGCGCGCAGCGCATCGTCGTCGGAGACGTGCTGCATGCACTCGGCGATCACGCGCTCGACGGCCTTGCGCGAGATCTTCACCTCCTCGCCCTCGGTGAACATCGCGTCGTTGCCTCGCGCATGCACGAGCGTGAGCGCGGCCATCCACAGGGGCAAAAGGCAAAACAGGCGCATGCCGCGCTGCTCTTTCGGGAGCAAGAGCGCATAGCGAAGGGCACGCTCGAGCTTGTCTTCGGCGATGTCGAGCAGGGGCGCAACGGCGAGATGCGCCTTGTGTCGGACGCTCGGCTCGGTGAGCGTTTCGATCGAGATCCCAGCGCGTTCGCAGGCCGAGCGTGGCACGAACGACCAGCGCCGTTGTCGATCGTCGGTCACGTCTTTCAAGATGTTCACGAGCTGGAGGCCCGCGCCGAACGACTCGGAGTGGTGGCGCAGCTCGGCGCGCTCGGCCTTCGACAACCGATCGCCGAGCGCGTGCGCGAATAGCTCGGTGAGCATGTGGCCCACGGTGCCTGCGACGTAGTAGCAGTAGCGCTCGAGATCTTCGGTCGTGTAGAGCGCCACGAAGCCGTCCTCGCCGGGCTCTCTGTGCGTGTATAGGCTCATGCCGCGGCTCATCTCGGCCACCCAGCGGCTGACGATGCTCTGCATGGCCTCGGGCAGGGACCAGAACACGCGCATCACCCGCGGCATGCTGCGCGCGAGCGACAGCTCCGCGTCGTCGCCCTCGATGTCCTCGAAGGCCAAAGACAGACCGCGCGGTGGCGCGCCGCGCTCGAGAATCTCGAGCAAGCGTCCGAACAGCATGTCTTTCTGGGCGCGCGGCACGTTCGGGTGGTCTTCGATCGTGTCGGCGATGCGGCACAAGAGATAGCCGCACGTCACCGCGCGCTCGAGCTCTGCGGGCAGCATCTGGATGGGCTTCGAAAAGGTGCGCGAGACGGCGACGAGCGCCTCGCGACAGTAGACCCAGTCGTCGCCCTCGTCCTTCGGGGGGCGGCCCTCGATGCGCGGACGTCCGCGGCGCTGGGCCTCGTACAACGACAGCGCCTCGACCACGTTGGCGCAACGCTCGCTCGCATCCTCCGAGCGACCCTCGCTCGCGGCAGGCGAGAGCTCTTCTTCGAGCACGCGCGACAGATGCGGCACGGCGCGCTGAATCACGCCCCAATGGGGTCCGCGGGCAGCGAGCAGGGCTGTGACGCACAGGGCGGTCAGCTCCGCTGCGCTCGCGCGCTCGTCGCCGCGTTCGAGCCAGCGTCCGTCGTCGTTTTGTGCGGCGCACAGATAGCGCGTGGCGCGGCGCAATGCGGGAGAGCTCGCCTGGGCGCCGCAGGCGACGAGTGCGCGCACCGCATGGGACGTGTTGCTGAGCTGGCCTTCGAGCTCGCTCGCGGGCCAACTGCCATCCGGGAGCTGCTGCTCCAACAAGAAGCGGCGTGCGCGCTCGAGCGCATCCACGTAGCGAAACGCGCCGTCGTCGCCGAAGCGATCGCGCGCGTAGGCGAGCGCGCGGCAGGCGAGCTCCGTCGTCGAGAGGTCGGGGGCCGTCGTATGATTGGGCCAGGCAGAGAAGCCACCGCCGAGCTGCTGACAGGCGAACAGATGACGCACGCCGTCTTCGAGCCGCTCGATGCTCTCGCTGTCGCGTGGTGCGAGCAGGCTGAGCATGAACGAGGCGAAATCGCTGGCGCGGATCACGTGGGGCTCTCGCGCGTGGGCTGCGAGCAAGCGCTCCATGCCCACGTTGGCCATGTAGCGACGTGCGAGCCGCATGCGCGCGGTCATGCTGCCGCCGAGCTCGGCGGCGTCGATGGCGGCCACGAGACGCGTGGCGCGACGCAGAAGCGCCCAGTCGGGGTCTTGGCCGATGCGCTCGTGCATGCGCTTGAGCTCGCTCAACAGGGCTTCGCCGCCGCTCGCGAGCGCGCGGCTGTCGCGCAGGGCGTCGGCCTCGCGAGCGGGCACGTCGACCGTCTGCACGCGCTCGAGCTTGATGGCGTCGTTGTCGGCAGCGAGCAGGCGCAGCGTCGGCAGGGGTCGATCGGAGGTGCTCTGCTCGCGGTAGCTCGCGCGTTTGCGCGAGGACGCGAGCGTGGCAGCGGGCCACTGGGCCCACTCGCGATAGGACGACACGGCGACGAGCATGTCGCGAAAGCGCCGCGCCTGGGCCAGCTGCCCGAGGTTTTCACCCACGGCGCGGGCCGCCATGTGCACGAAGGCGGCTCCGAAGGCGCTGCGACGCGACTCGGCACCCATCAGGATGCGTATCGTGCGCTCGCGCTCCGTGGGGCTCGAGCGCCACACGCGGTACACGGCGCTGCGGATGGCCGCGGCGCTTTCGTCGTCGCGCGAGAAGACCTGAAACAACGCGTTCGAGAGCAGCTCGGGGACGTAGCTCGCCTTCTCGCGCTCGTGTTGGTAGTCGGACAAAGATGCCATGGCGCCCGCCCGCTCCGCATCGAGGAAGCCGAGCGTGAGGCCCGCAGCAGTCAGTGGATGGAAGTGGCCCACCGCGTCGCCCGCAAGCCAAACCGCATCTTTGCCGTAGAACGCACGGGCTGCGAAGCGATTGACGGCCCACTGCACCGGAGCGCGTTCGAGCGCGCGTCGAAACGCAGGTCTCAGCTTCTCGGGCAGCACGGCACCGAAGGCGTCCCACAGAAAGGCGGGGTTTCTGCGACTCGCGTCGAAGCTCAGCGGCACGTCGAAGCACCCGCGGATCAAGTCGGGCGCGATGCGATAGAGCAACACGGGCCCGGGGCCTCCGAGCACCACGTGACCGTAGCCCTCCACGGGCAGCTCCACGTCGCGCAGCTCGACCGCGGCCATGTAGGAAATGGCTTCACCGTGCGGCGCGAGCCCGAGTGCTTTACGTGCCAACGAGGCGCGACCATCGGCGCCGATCACCTTGCCCGCATGCACGCTGACGTCGCCCTCGCGACTGCGGTAGGTGACCACGTGCCCGTCGATGTCGACGACGCGGGCGTGGGACAGAAAGGTGATCTCGGGCAGCGCCATCGCCTGTTCTCGGATGGCGTTGACCAGCTCCGAGTGCTCGCAGGCGACGCCCACCTGACCGTCGGGATAAGCGAGCTCGATGGGCGAGCTGCCGTCGTCGGGGAAGACGACGAAGCCGTAGCCGGTGCGCGCTCGCGTGCCCTCGAGTCGGCCCAGACGCAGCCGATCGAGCACGCCGACACCCGTGGGATGGACCCACTCGCCCGCGAAGCGTCGCGCTGCTTCTGGATTGGCTTCGAGCACGAGCACGCGCGCGCCCGTACGCGCGGCCGACACTGCGGCCACGGATCCCACCGGTCCGCCGCCGACCACCACGACGTCGTAGTTGCCTCGCTGCATCGCTTCATTCCCCCGAATCGTCGGACAATCAATCGCGAAAGTCGCGACGCTTGTGGACGCACGAGCCGCTGGTCTAGTCACACGAAGCGCCGACATCAAGCGGGCGAGGAACGAAAAAGCGCGATGAACACGTTCACTTTCGAAGTGAAAGTTTCGTCATTATCAGTGAGGTGTTCTTCACGATTGATTGAGCGGACCGAGATGGGAACGAGTCCCGCTCTCAGGCTGGTGCGCTGGCCTCGCGAAGCTGACTTCCGAACAGCTCGAGCACGCGATCGAAGGCGTAGCGCGTGGGGTGGCCGGGGCGGTCGACGAAGTCGTTCGTCAGCACCGAGTGGGCCCAGGGCATGATGCCGTGCTGATTGCCGAGGGCGGAGTTGATCTCGATGCCGACGAAGCGGTCGCCGAGCTCTTGCCTCAGGCGCTTGAAGCGATCCGCGGGGCAAGCGGTGTCCGCTGTGAAGCGCAGCCCCAGCACCTTGAGCCGCTCCTTGCGGAAGCGCTCCTTGGCGCAGGCCAAGTCTGCGGACGAGAGGCCGAGGTCGGACTTGTGCTCACGGCTCAGCGCGAAGGGCAGAGACGGTTGCGAGAGCACGGGCGCCATCACCGAAGGCTCGACCATCATCGCCAAGGCAAATCCTCCGGTGAGGCACATGCCGATCACACCCACGCCACGTCCGCCAGCGCGCGCGTGCTCGTGTCGGGCGAGCGCACGCAGCCACTCGGTGATGGGGCTCGTCTCACGTCGGGCGAAGAGCGTGAACTCTCGGCTCACGCACACGCGACCGATGGCCTGCGCGAAGGCGCCGAGGCTCTTCGGGCGTCCGGGCTCGCCCATGAGCTGTGGCACGCACACCGAGTAGCCCGCGCTCTTCAGGCGCGCGCACAGCTCGAGGGTCTCGGGCGTAATGCCGGGCAACTCGCTGAGCACGATGATGCAGGGGCCCGTGCCCGTGCGGTACACGTCGCGCGTGGCGCCCTGGTGGGTAAACTCATCTCGCTCGAACCCGGCCTCGAAGATCGCATTCTTGTAGGGAGCCTCGTCCTGCTTGCTCACGCGCGTCACCTCGCGGGCGCAAACGTATCACATGGTGCGGCGCGGGCCCCGCGGGGGGCTCTCCAAGCGGCTTGCGTCGCTTCCTGGGCCCGATACTCTGCCTCGCCGATGCCCGCCTCGAGCCTGCTCACCCTCATCGACGACATCGCCAGCGTTCTCGACGACGTGGCGGTGTTGACCAAGGTCGCCACGAAGAAGACCGCGGGCGTGCTGGGCGACGATCTCGCGCTCAACGCTGAGCAAGTCACCGGTGTGCGTGCCGACCGAGAGCTCTCGGTGGTGTGGGCTGTCGCCAAGGGCTCGGCCATCAACAAGTTGATCCTGGTACCAGCGGCCCTCGCGATCAGCGCGGTGGCGCCGTTTTTGGTGGTGCCGCTGTTGATGCTCGGGGGTGCCTTTCTGTGCTTCGTCGCGCTGCGGGGCGAGGACGACTGGGGGCTAACCGTGTTTGCCTACCGCGGCTTCGACGGATCGGGGGGCATGCCCGGCAGGCTACCGAGGAGGCCGGACGGTTGCCG
>CAYNOM010000323.1:6964-7266 GCA_964398415.1 uncultured Polyangiales bacterium
CCGCTGTTGATGCGCGGGGGTGCCTTTCTGTGCTTCGAGGGCTTCGAGAAGGTCGCCCACAAGCTCTTCCACAGTAAGGCGGAAGATGAGACGCAGCATGCCGAGCTCATCAAGGCGGTGGCAGATCCGGCGGTCGACTTGGTGGCGTTCGAGCGCGACAAGATCAAGGGCGCGGTGCGCACCGACTTCATCCTTTCGGCGGAGATCGTGGTGATAGCCCTCGGCACCGTCGCCGATGTCCCGTTCGGCACGCGCGTCGCCGTGCTGATCGCGATAGCCAGCCTGATGACGGTGGGTGTGTA
>CAYNOM010000324.1:0-903 GCA_964398415.1 uncultured Polyangiales bacterium
GCCAGGTCAAGGATGCTTTCCGCTACAGGGATTTCACTCATTCACGGGCTTTTCCACCATGAGCACCTTCGAGAAGGTCAAGGACGTTGCGTTTCACATCGTGCTGCCCGTGGTGGCGCTGACGTACAACGGTCTGGCGGGTATCTCCAGGTACATGCGCACGGCGATGCTCGAGACGCTCCAAACAGACTACATTCGCACCGCGCGCGCCAAGGGCTTGAGCGAGCGGGCCGTGATCTTCAAGCACGCGCTGCGCAACAGCTTGCTCCCCATCATCACGCTGTTCGGGCTCACCTTGCCTAGCCTGATCGCGGGCTCTGCGATCGTCGAGCTGGTGTTTGGGATCCCAGGCATGGGTTACGAGCTGCTCAACGCGATTCGCCTCCCGGACTACCCGCAGGTGATAAGTCTCGTTGCGTTCACGTCGATCCTGAGCATGTGCGGCGTGCTCTTGAGCGACATTCTCTACGCCGTGGCCGACCCGCGCATTCGCCTGGGCGGGCGAGGGCCTTCATGACGAGCGCTGTCCAGACCTACCACCGGGGGGTCTTCGGGCGCTGTCGACGGCGCACGCTGAACACGCTCTCGCTCTCGGTCCTCCTCGTGGTCTCGTGCCTCGCGCTGGGCGCCGATTTCATCGCGTCCGATCAGGCCATTTTCGTGCGCGTCGGAGGCACGAGCTACTTCTTTCCCAACGTGCACACCCCAGCGTCGCTGCGCATGCACACGAACCAAACGCTGACTGCCGCGCTCGGTCCGGGCGACTTCGCGGTGCTTCCGATCATTCCTTGGGGGTACAACAGTCATGATCTCGACAACGTGCTGACCGCACCCAGCTCCGTGCACCTTCTGGGAACCGATCCGAGCGGACGCGACGTCGCCGCCCGCATCGTGCATGGCGCG
>CAYNOM010000324.1:913-7263 GCA_964398415.1 uncultured Polyangiales bacterium
TCGGCGTGTTCAGCGTGCTTCTGCTCGTGCTGGTGGGCGTGCTGCTCGGAACGCTGTCGGGCTATTTTGGCGGTGCGATCGACATCGTCGTCAGTCGAGTGACCGAAGCGGTGCTCTCCATGCCCACGCTGCTCCTGCTGGCGACGCTGATCGGGATCGTGAACCCTCAGGGCTGGTGGTCAGTGCTGACCATGATGGTGGCCATCGGCATGGTGCAGTGGACGACCGTATCTCGCTTGGTGCGTGCGGAGATCTTGCGCATCAAGACCTTGCCCTACATCGAGGCTGCGCAGGCGCTCGGCATGGGGCGCGGGCGGATCATCATTCGCCACGTGCTTCCCAACGCCATCGGTCCCGTGCTGGTGGCCGCGACCTTCTCGATGGCTTCGGCCATCCTTGCGGAGGGCGCGCTGTCGTTTCTCGGGTTCGGCATCCCGAGCGACATGGCGTCGTGGGGCGGCCTGCTCAACGGTGTGCGGGGTAACGCCGAAGCTTGGTGGCTCGCGGTGTTCCCTGGGCTCGCCATCTTCCTCACCGTGACGGCGTGCAACCTCGCAGGAGAGGGACTGCGCGACGCCAGCGACCCTCAGCTTTCGCCTTGAGCTACGCCGCCAGGATCACGCGCTCGGCGTAGGGGTGGAAGCTCTCCGGCGCCAGGAACGCGCGGTAGGGGCCGGGCACGAAGCGGTGGTCGCCGTAGATCTCGAACAGCGCGTCGGCGCAGACGAGGCCGGCGGCCTTGCCACCCGCCTCGCGCCACGGGATCGGGTGCTCCGACAACACGCAGCGCACGGTCAGATCGTCGACCTCGCGCAGCGAGCGCCAGACCACGGCCTCATGGGACGTGCGCCACACATAACAGGACGCGGGCATGCCGTCGTGGGCGCTACGCGTGGGGTCCCATACGATGAATCCGGCGTAGAAGTTGCCGCGGGGAGGGTTGTCACATGCCTCGCACACGGCCGTGTAGAAGAGGGCCAGCATGGATCGCTGGCAACGCGGACAGCGCATTCGAGCCTCCGGAGGGGGGTAAGGTTCTCCGAACTGCCCTCATGGTGCACGCAAGTGAGCTTGCCGCAAGCGATCGCCACGGCCGTGGCGCCCGAAAATGCGAAATCTGTGATTCCGCGCGCTGTCCCTCCCTCAGCCGCCCGTCGGGTTTTGGAGGCACGCGTCCAAACTGAAAGCGCGCTATAGGGCGGCGCGTGGTGCCCTCGTTGTCGATGATTGCTGCGCTTGTGGCCAGTGCGTTCGTGGCGGGTCTCGTCGATGCCATCGGTGGCGGTGGGGGGCTCATCACCGTGCCGGCGCTGCTCACGGCGGGGCTTCCGCCTCACGTGGCGCTTGGCACCAACAAGGGACAGGCCATCTTCGGCTCGGGCGCGGCCCTCGTGACCTTCTTGCGTCGCGGGACCGTCGATCGCACCCTTGCGCGCATCACCTTTCCGCTCGGCTTCCTCGGCTCCCTGGTCGGCGCGCTGCTCGTGCTGTCGGTCCCCTCCGAGATCCTCAAGCCTGTGGTGCTCTTGCTGTTGCCCATCGCGGCGACGACCTTGTTCATTCGACGCCGCGAGAGTCGTGGTGCACGTCCGGAACGGGCGCGCCTGATGGCGGCCCTGCTCGCCCTCGGCATCGGCGCCTACGACGGCTTCTTCGGACCTGGCACGGGCACGTTTCTGGTGATCGGGTTCGCGTTTCTCTTGCACGCGCCCCTGCTCCACGCGAGCGCCGACGCCAAGGTCGTGAACTTCGCCTCGAACCTGGCCGCCCTGTGCACGTTCGCCTTCCACGGGACGCTGATCCTGGAGCTCGCGCTGCCCATGGCGGCGGCGCAGCTCGTCGGGGGCTACACGGGCGCGCGTCTCGCGATCCGAGGAGGAGAGCGAGTCATTCGTGCCATCGTGGTGGTCGTCGTGGCGGGCCTGATGGTCAAGCTCGCCTACGACCTGTTTGCCTAGTGGCCGCGGCCGCCGCCGCGTGCGGGGCGACCTGCTCCGCGTGGCGGGCGGTGGTCGCTTGCGCGCGGTGCGTGGTGCGCGATCTCGGCCGAACGCCGAGGCTCTTCGCCGATCACCGGCACGCGGCGTCGGATCACGCGCTCGATACGCTGCAAGAGCGGGCGCTCTTCCGCGCTGCAGAAGGAGATGGCCGAGCCACTCTCTCCTGCGCGCGCGGTGCGACCGATGCGGTGCACGTAGCTCTCGGGATCCATCGGCAGATCGAAGTTGATCACGTGCGAGATGCCGTCGATGTCGATGCCGCGCGCGGCGAGATCGGTTGCGACGAGCACGCGCAGGGCACCATCACGAAAGCCAGACAGCGCACGCTCGCGCGCGTTCTGCGACTTGTTTCCGTGGATGGCGTCGGCGCGTACACCCGCGTCGAGCAGGTGCCGCGCCACGCGGTTGGCACCGTGCTTCGTGCGTGTGAACACCACGGCGCGCGTGATCTCGGGACCGTGCAGGAGCCTCTCGAGCAGCCTGCGCTTGTCTGTTTGCTCGACGAAGTGAACGGCCTGATCGACGCGGTCGGGCGTCGAGGCCACGGGCGCCACCGACACGCGTACCGGGTCGGTCAGGATGCGTTCGGCGAGCGGTGCCAGCTCCTTCGGCATGGTGGCCGAGAAGAACAGGGTCTGACGTTGCTCGGGCACGAACCTCAGCACGCGGCGCACCGCGGGCAAAAAGCCCTGATCGAGCATGCGATCGACCTCGTCGAGCACGAAGGTATCGACGTGAGATAGATCGATGTGGCCCTGGTCGATGAGGTCGACCAGACGCCCGGGGGTAGCGACGAGGATGTCGGCTCCACGACGTAGCTCCGAGACCTGGGCCGATTGGCCGACGCCACCGAAGATCGTGATCTGACGCAGCCTCGTGAACTGACCGTACTCGTCGAAGCTGCGCGCGATCTGCGCGGTCAGCTCGCGCGTCGGCGAGAGCACGAGCACCCGGATGAAGGGGGTGCGCTCCGTGCGCTGCCTCTGCCGCTCGACGAGACGCTGCAGGATCGGCAGCACGAAGGCGGCCGTCTTGCCTGTTCCAGTTTGTGCGCAGCCGAGCACGTCGCGTCCGTCGAGCGCCGGCGGGATCGCCTGCGCTTGAATCGGAGTCGGTCGATCGTATCCGGCTCGCGCCACAGCCTTGAGCAGGGGCTCGATCAAGCCGAGCTCTGCAAAAGGGTTACGTCCCGTTCGGTGGCCCTCCGACGGTTCCCGCACGGCGGGCTCCAGAAGGCTCACCAATTGCCGCCGCGCCCGCCGCCGCCGTAGCCGCCACCGCCACCGCCGCCGCGACGACCACCGCCGCCACCGCCACCGCCGTAACCGCCACCACCGCCGCCGCCGTAGCCGCCGCCACCGCCGCCGCCGCGACGGCCACCGCCGCCACCACCGCCGCCGAAGCCGCCGCCGCCGCCGCCGGAGCGCTCACGACGCTCTTCGGCCTCGTTCACGCGCAGGGGACGCCCGTCGAGCATCGCGCCATTCATCTCTTGGATGGCGGTCTGTGCCAGCTCGTCGGAGGCCATCGTCACGAACGCGAAGCCCCGCGAACGGCCGGTCTCGCGATCCATCACCAGCTTGACGTCGGTGACCTCACCACACTGCTCAAAAGCGGCCTGAACGCCGTCCTCGGTCGTGCTGAAGGCGAGATTTCCCACGTAAAGTCGATTGCCCATGTCTCTCATTCTCTCTTTGCGGCCGAAAAGACCCCTTAGGGTCATCTCCTTGTCCGTCGAAGAGCCGCAGCTCCGCAGAAAGGTCGCAGCGTGTGAGTGCTGCATCGACGAGTGCGTCGCTAGAGAAACGACCTTTCCGCATCCCAGAGAAACGAGAGCGCAGTGAGCCGGTTGCCAGAAACGTTCGCTGAGATGGGAGATTAGCCTGGGCCCAAAGCCGGTGCAATGGCGTCGTCCAGCACCTTTTGTATCGTGAGTGAATGCCAAGGATCGGGCCCTGCCCACATCCACCCCTCCTCGTTCGCCCGGGGGCTGGTGGCGTGAGCGCTGTGGTTGCTTGGGACACCCCCATGGTGAAAAATCGCGCCCGGCGTGTGACCGCGCTGGGTCAGCGCAGGTTAGATTGCGCGGGGGGCGATGGAGCCTACGTGGTGGGCCCCTGCTGGCGCGCACATTTTCGAAGCACAGGAGAGACAGCATGAGCACTGCAGTCGAGAAGATCATCGCGAACTACGCCGGCGAGAGTCCGGGCGTCATCGGCAACCTTCGCCGGCTGCTCAACACCGGAACGCTCGCGGGCACGGGCAAGCTCGTCATCCTGCCGGTCGATCAAGGCTTCGAGCACGGCCCTGCGCGCAGTTTCGGGCCGAACACCCCCGGCTACGACCCCGAATATCACCCGGCTCTCGCGATCGAAGCGGGCTGCAACGCCTATGCTGCGCCCCTCGGCTTCATCGAAGCGGTGGCCCACAAGTACGCGGGTCAGATCCCGTTCATCCTCAAAGTCAACAACAGCGACTCGCTCGGTGGCCCCGACGAGCCGTGGTCGGCACTGACGTCGGGCGTGCAGGATGCGCTGCGCCTCGGCTGCACGGCCATCGGCTTCACGATCTATCCCGGCTCGGCCATGCGCAACGAGATGTACCAGGAGATCCGCGACCTGATCTGCGAGGCGCGCGAGGTCGGCTTGCCCACGGTGATCTGGTCCTATCCACGTGGCGGCGAGCTGTCGAAGAAGGGCGAGACGGCCCTCGACGTGGTGGCTTACGCTGCCCACATCGCCTGCCAGCTCGGCGCGCACATCGTGAAGGTCAAGCCCCCGACCGATCACATCGAGCAGAAAGAAGCCGCGAAGTACTACGAGAGCATTCCGAAGGCGACGCTCGCCGAACGCATCCAGCACATCGTGCAGAGCTCGTTCAACGGCAAGCGCATCGTGATCTTCTCGGGCGGAGCCGCCAAGGGCACCGACGAGGTGCTCGAGGAGCTGCGCCAGATCGCGAAGGGCGGCGGCTACGGCTCGATCATGGGTCGCAACGCCTTCCAGCGCAGCCAGGCCGAGGGCGCGAAGCTGCTGCGCGATGCGATGGAGATCTTCAAGAACGCTTGAGCCGCCGCCGCGTGGCGAACGCGATGCCGGTCATCGGCAAGAGCGCGAAGGCCGCGCTCGCCTGGGCCGTGCCGCTCACACTGCCGCAGCCCCCGCTCTTCGGGGTGGTTTGCGGCGGGGTGGCCGCTTTGGGTTCGGCGGGGGCGATCGTCACTGGCGTGATGCCCGCGCCGAGCGCGGCCAGATCTTCGCTCGCACTGTCCATGGGCTTCGTGAGACTGCAGCTCGACACCTCGAGCTCGGGCGGCGTGCCGCCGGCGTAGACGAGGTAGCTTTGGTCGAGCGCGAAGCCGTAGCCGCAGCTCGCGCTCGAGGCGCTGGTTTTCACCACGACGCTCTCCTCGTGCTCGAGGCCTTTCCAGGTGCGCACCAGGATCAACGTCACCTTCTTCAGGCCGATACCGCCTTCGACCTCTGAGGCGACGTCTTCGATTTTCGTCACGCGCCCTTCGAATACGGCGCTCGCTTGGTCACGGCCCTGCGCGACCGTCGGGAACATGCACTTGCAGGCGTGGGCGGTGGAGGGGGTCGCTGTGACAAGCGCCGCGCCCAGCGCGATCAAGGCCAGTGGGACAAGGGTTCGTCTCATGGCGCGCACGCTACCACGCGAAAGTGCCACTTTTCGAACGACTCGCGTGCGTCTGCCACCACTCGGAATTGACAGTGCGAAGCCATGCCGTTACATAAGGCGCCTCCCGAGACCCGGGAGGGCCTGGAGAGGTGGCCGAGTGGCCGATGGCACTCGCTTGCTAAGCGAGCGTAGGTTAACCCCTACCGCGGGTTCGAATCCCGCCCTCTCCGCTAAAAGTCGCCGCGTTTTCGTGACCTGCGACGTTGACATTTCAAGCCGCGTGGAACATACACCACGCCCCTGCGCCCGTAGCTCAGTTGGATAGAGCGTCGGTCTACGGAACCGAAAGTCGGAGGTTCGAATCCTTCCGGGCGCGCTCTTAGATGTAAAAGGCAGAATCCTGATCTCAGGGTTCTGCTTTTTGCTTTTCGGGGGCCCATGAGCCACACGCAGCGCGAGCTCGACGAGATGTTCATGCGCGCGGCCATGGCAGAGGCCGCGCATGCCGAGGCGCGCGGTGAGGTGCCCGTCGGCAGTGTGGCAGTGTTCGGTGGGGAGATCGTCGGACGTGGCCACAATCTGCGCGAGACCGCGCGCGACCCGGCAGCGCATGCCGAGCTCACGGCCATGCGCGCGGCTGCGGCATACCTCGGCAGCTGGCGCCTCAGTGGGGTGACGATCTACGTCACGCTGGAGCCTTGCCCCATGTGC
>CAYNOM010000325.1:0-7262 GCA_964398415.1 uncultured Polyangiales bacterium
GGCACATTATCGTCGGTATTCCAAATATATCTGCGCTTCCCAATCGGGTCTTGTTCGCTTTCGGCAGGCAACCAAGTCAGATCAAGAATGACTCGGCCCACTTGCGAGGCTTTACTCCCGGAGAGCTCCCACGCTTCTTCGAGGCCTGTTTTCCGGGGGGGTACAAGGTAAGGCGCTTTGCTGGAGCGCAATTCTATCCCTTTCCGCGCGTGTTGGCCCGCGGACTCTGCCGTGCGTTTCCAGGGCTCTCCCACTCCGTGTTCTACCTGTTTCAGAAGCAGCGCGCGTACGACGGAGAGTTTCTGGATTATCCGGTGCGTCAGCAGCTCGAGACCAAATTCTTCTTGGGCTGAAGCACATCCTTTGCTGCGCCTATCTGCCGCCAGAGTCTTTGCCTCGCTGGTTTATCTGTCCTCGGCCTATCCCCTACGCTTTCGCACGAGTTCTTCTATCAGGGACTGCCATCGCAGGGCGATGCGCTTCGCGTCGTAGTGGCGTACGCGCTCCGATCCCAAGCGGCTCAGTCGGTCACGCGCACTGGGAGTTGCCAACAGGTGTTCGATGGCGCTTGCCAGTGATTCCACATTTTCGGGCTGAACGAGCACGCCGGTACGTCCGCCCTCGAGGATCTCCCGCGGGCCCTTGGGGCAGTCTGTGGCCACGATCGGAGCTCCAGCGGCCATGGCCTCGAGGAGGACCATGCCGAAGCCTTCGTAGCGCGAGGAGAGCGCGAAGACAGTTGCTTGCTTGACCAACGGCAGGGGGTTGTCTGCAAGTCCCGGTAGGAAACAGGTCGCTTCGACCTTGAGCTCGCGTCGTAGCGCCTCGAGGCGCGGGCGCTCTTCGCCCTCTCCGACGATGAGCAAGTGGTGATCTATCCCTCGACGGGCAAGTTGGGCATGGGCTCTGATCAGGATGTCGAAGCCCTTCGCGGGAATCAAGCGGCCAACGGCGACGACGGTTGGGCGTTCGAACACGGCCTCCAAGCCGAGCAGGGGAGCTTCGCCGCTAGTTCTATAGGCTGCGAGATCGAAGGGGTTCTCGATGACGGTCACCAAGCCGGAATGCGTCTCCAGCCACTGCAGAAGCTCACGCTGCAGGTGCTCTCCCGGCAGGACCACGTTCTGGAGCCGTCGGTAGAAGGCTCGAGCGAGTCTTCCTTGCCACTGCGGCAGCGGAGCCAGGTAGTTCGGCAGGCTCGTATGCACCCAGCTCACCACAGGCTTTCGGGTCGCGAGTCCCGCCGCCTGTGCGAGGTAGCTTGCGGTCAGCTCCAGCGAACCGACGATTGCGTCGCTCTGTCTGGCTTCAACCAGAAGCCGCGCAAGGACCATCGGAAGCGTGAAGCGCAGATGTCCTCGGTCGCTCCCGGCGACGAGGCGCACTTGGCGGGGCACCTCAGAGAACAGCGTCCCCTCGCGTCGCAGCAGGAACAGGGTCGCCCGGAATCGGGTCGAATCGAGGTTGCGCAACAGGTTGAGCACGACCCGCTCTGCACCGCCACCGTCGAGGCTAGGTAATACGAACAAGACACGGACTACCGGCTGCATGGGGGTCCTCGACTCACCAACCGCTTGCATGCGTCTCACGAGACCCAGCCCGCGCGGTCGATGCGCTTGATGGCGACGGAGGCGACGAGTGAAGTGGCCAGTGCGGCAAGGAATGCCTGCGAGATGTCTCGGACAGGACTTGAGAAGTCGCGGTAACCTCGTCGGGTCAGGAACTCCAGGGCCAAGACGTGAAGCCCGTAGATCACGAGAGAGTGCCGGGCCAGGAAAGTGACCATGGGTCTGGCGAAGTGAAGCCGACAGGCGTGAATTCGGATGCTGAGAAAGATCGAGATTGCCGCTCCGAACACGAGGACCGATGTGTATACGTAGTAAGGTCCGGCGAACTCGCCTCCTTCAAATGAGCGGACGTGCGTACCGTGCGCGATGGCAGCGGAGCATGTGACGTACGCGAGGGGGCAGAGCCAACCCAGCCACGGGTGGGTGAGCGGGACCCTTGCGACGAGTGCCCCCATCCAGGCGTACAGCAAATAGAAGACAAACTCGCCATCGAGCTGCGCTGCCGATCCCAGATCCCAGCCTGCAAGCTCTCCAAGGTTCGAGAGTCCTGGGTTCAGTGTGACAAACGCCACGAGCATGAGCACGCCAAGCTGCGTGCCGCTCAGCTCGCGGACACGAACCGAGGTCATGAAGAACAGGGGAACGCAGGCCCGAGTGGAAGAGTTCACCCAGTTGGCGATCTGCCAGGAGCGATCTGGGATCTTGTGCAGCTCGTAGAGGTACGGTGCGGTGCTGTGCAGAACCACCACGTACAGGCAAGCGACGACCCGTACGACGTCGAGCCAGTATTCGCGATCGATCGCTTGTGATGACGGGCCGATCCCATCACCGTGGGTTGAGGACCCTTGCTCTGCCGCGATGGCCACTTTTCAACTACCCCCGCCTCACGGCGCGAGCTGCATCCACTCTCGCAGCGGGCTGAAGATGATGCGCGGTAGCTTACGCAGCTCAGCCACCGAGCCCGCGCCGCACAGGAGCATGACTGCCCGGATTTCGGCCTCGAGCTGATCGATGAAGCGCTCGGCCTCAGCCCTGCCGCCGCGGACGTGGGCCTGCAGCATCGGGCGTGCGATGCCGACCGCGCTGGCTCCGAGTGCGAGCGCGCGCACGACATCGAGCCCGTTCTGGATGCCGCCCGTGCCGATGGTGGTGAGCCCTGCGCGCACGCAGGCGTGCACGCTCGCCGCGGTGGGGATGCCCCAGTCCCAGAGGAGCTGCCCGAGGCGTCCCTTCTCACCTTGCGCCCGCAATGCCTCGACGCCCACCCAGGAGGTGCCGCCGGCGCCCGAGGTGTCGACGGTTTTGACGCCCGCTTGCACGAGCTTGAGTGCGGTTTGATAGCTGAGCCCGCAGCCCGTTTCTTTGCCCACGACGGGCACGGGCAGCTCGTCGACCAGACGCCGGATGGTCTCCACTCCGTCGCGAAAGTCGCGATCGCCCTCATCGGGCTGCACCACCTCTTGCGCGGGATTGAGGTGCAGGCACAGCGCGTCGGCGCCGATGTCTTGCACCATCTTGGCGATGACCTTCGTGTCGAGGTCGCGCGCCTGCACGACGCCCACGTTGCCGAGGATCAGCGTGCTCTTTGCCCAGCTGCGCACCTGATAGGTCCAGGCGGTGTCGGGCTGACGCTGCATGGCGCGCTGGCTGCCGAGACCGAAGCCCAAGCCGCGCGCTTCGGCGATCGACGACAGATCACGGTTGACCTCGGCCGCGCGCTCGGTGCCGCCCGTCATGGCGGCGATCACGATCGGCAGGCGCAGCTTCTTGCCGAGCAGCTCGGTGGAGGTGTCGATGTGATCGACGTGCAAGTCGGGCAGCGATTGGTGTACGAGCTGCACGTTTTCGAGCAGGGTGGTCGTGCCGCGAAAGGCCACCTCGTCGGTGGCGCAGAGATCGAGGTGATCGTCCTTGCGCCGCTGGATCTCGCTGCTCATCGACCCGCTATAGCAGAGGTCGGGCCGGTTGACGCGGCCTGCCGGTCGTGTTCATGCTGCGCCCACCCGAGCCTATCGCAGTGCTCGCTGGAGTCCTCGTGTCGCACGCTTCTTCCTTTCCCTCTTCGCACTCCTCCGAAATCGATGTCTTTCTCGCGGACGTCAAACGTCGTGTCGACGCGCGGCTCGAGCGCTACTTCGAAGGGCGCCGTGCCTACGCAAAGACCTTGAGCGCGCCGTCGCTCGAGCTGGTCGATGCCCTGTACGATTTCACGCAGCGCGGCGGCAAGCGCACGCGCCCGGCGGTGCTGATCGCGGGGCACATGGCCGTGTCCGCCCACACCGACGTCGATGCGCTGCTCGACCCGAGCGCGGGACTCGAGCTGCTCCAGAGCTATCTGCTCGTGCACGACGACTTCATGGACCAGGATGACGAGCGGCGCGGCGGCACCACGCTGCACAAGCTCTTCGCTGAGCGCACGGGCGATGCGCACCTGGGAGCGAGCCTTGCGATCCTCGCGGGCGACCTCGGCAATGGCTTTGCCATCGAGCTCGTGGCGGGTGCGCCCATGCCGGAGGCCGAGCGCGCGAGGGCCATGCGCGTGTTCTGGGAGATGCAGCAGGACGTGGTCTTCGGCCAGGGGCTCGACCTCCTCGCTTATCCCGACGTGGCGTTGATCCAGCGGCTCAAGACCGGCTCCTACAGCGTGAAGGGTCCCCTGTTTCTCGGTGCCGTGATCGGCGGTGCGAGTGAGGCACAGCTCGCGGCGCTCGCGCGCTACGCCGACCCCGTGGGGCAGGCCTTTCAAGCCCGCGACGACCTGCTCGGCACCTTTGGCGCCCCCGAGAAGACGGGCAAGCCCGCGGGCAACGACCTGCGCGCCGGCAAGCGCACCGCGCTGATCGACGAAGCCGAGAGGCGCTTGTCTGCCGAGGAGATGACAAAGATCCGCAGGGTGCTCGGCAGGCCCGATGCGGCCACCGAAGAGGTGGCTCAGGCCATGGCCCTGCTCGAGCGCTCCGGCGCCCGGGAGGCCGTCGAGGCCCGGGTAGCCGAGCTCTGCGCTGCAGCCCAAGCAGCCCTACAGGATCCGGCGCTCGAGCGCCCGGGTGCCCTGCGTTTGGAACAACTCGCCCGAAAATTCGCCTACCGCGACCACTGAGCGTGTATGCCCAGCTCGGCAGGCACAGGGCCTGCCGCTCGGAAGGTTCCATGGCGGTCGGACACGGCAAAGTGATCTTGTTTGGCGAGCACGGGGTGGTGCACGGCCGTCCCGCCCTGGCCTTGGCCGTGAAGGGTGGAGCCGTCGTGACGGCGCGGGCGTTGAACGAGGGGCCCACGCGATTACACATCGAGCCCTGGAATGTCGACGTCGACGACGGTCCCGAGCCAAACCTGGGTCGCGAGCCGCTCCAGAAAGCGCTGCAGGTGGCGACGGGCTTTGACGACGACGCGCGGCCCTTCGCCCTCGAAGCGCACATGGCGCTGCCGAGCGGCGCGGGCATGGGTTCGTCGGCCGCGCTCGGGGTGGCCGTGCTGCGCGCGCTCGACGAGGCACGAGGCATCACGCGCGACGAGCAAGAGACGTACGAGCGATCTCTCGCCTGGGAGCGCGTGTTTCACGGCAATCCGTCTGGCGTCGACAACGCCATGGCCACCTATGGCGGGATGGCCATCTTTCGCAAGGGGCAGCCGCTTCAGCGCATCGTCGCGCGACATCCCGTGCGTATCGTGGCCGCCTTCAGCGGTGAGTCGTCGGGCACGAAGGAGATGGTGGCCTCCGTGGCGCGGCAGCTCGAGAAGGAGCCTGCGCGCGTGGGCAAGATCTTCGAGGGCATGGAGGCCATCGTGAGCAACGGCAAGCTCGCGCTCGAGCAGGGCGACATGAAGAGCCTCGGCCAGCTGATGACGCTCAATCATCGTCTGCTGTCGTCGCTGATGCTGTCGACGACCACGCTCGAAGCGATGATCGCCGCGGCCATGGCAGCGGGGGCATTGGGGGCGAAGGTCACCGGGGCGGGCGGCGGCGGCTGCATGATCGCCCTCGTCGACAGCGACGCGACGCACGACGCGGTGACGGCGGCCATGCGGTCTTTGGGCAAACAGGTTTACGACGTGGAGAGCGGATCATGACGACACACAAGGCGACGGCCCTCGCACGCGCGAACATCGCGCTCGCCAAGTACTGGGGCAAATCAGATGTCGCGCTGAACTTGCCTGCGGTGCCCAGCATCTCGCTGACCCTCGAGCCCATGCGCACCGAGACGACGGTGATCTTCGACGCCTCGTTGAAGGACGACGAGGTGTGGCTCAACGAAAAGCTCGCCGAGGGCAAGGCGAAGACGCGCGCGGTGAAGGTGCTCGATCAGGTGCGGGGGTTGGCGCAGCTCGAGCTCAAGGCGCGCGTCGAGAGCGCGAACAACTTCCCTACGGCGTCGGGCCTCGCCTCGAGCGCCTCGGGCTTTGCCGCGCTCGTGGCCGCGAGCTGCAGTGCCGCCGGTCTCGAGCGCGATGATGCGCAGTGGAGCGCCATGGCACGTCAGGCGAGCGCCTCGGCGGCGCGCTCGATCTACGGTGGCTTCGTCGAGCTGCCGAAGGGGATCCCAGGCGATGCCGCTCTCGCCGCCCGACGTCTCGCCGGCCCCGAGCACTGGGACGTGCGCATCGTGGTGGCCGTGGCCAACGAAGGGGCCAAAGACGTGGGTTCCACCGAGGGCATGACGCTCAGCGAGCGCACTTCACCCTACTATCGCGCCTGGGTCGAGTGCTCCGACGCCCTGGTCGCCGAGGTGCGCGAAGGCATCCTCACGAAGAACCTGACGAAGGTGGGCGAGGCCATGGAGCAGAGCACCCTGGCCATGCACGCCTGCATGATGGCGTCGCGACCTGGCCTCATCTACTTCCAGCCGGCGACCCTCGCGGCGTTGTCCACGGTGAAGCGCCTGCGCAAGGAGGGCATCGAGGTCTACGCGACGATGGACGCGGGCCCCCACGTGAAGGCGCTCTGCCACGCCCAGGACGCCGAGCGCGTGGCCCAGGCCCTGGCCGACAGCCCGATGGTGCTGCGCACCCTCACCGCCCATCCCGGCCCCGACCTCGAGGTGCGTCGATGAGTCGCCTCATCGCCACCAGCGCTCCGGGAAAGCTCATGGTTTCGGGAGAATACGCGGTGCTCGAGGGGGCGGTGGCGGTGGTGGCCTCGGTCTCGGCCCGTGCGTTCGCCCACTGGTCCCCCCCTGCCGACGGCTCGCCGCCTGGATCGGGCGGCTCGCGGCAAATCTCCCCGTTGCCGCCCGAGGCGCTGCTAGGACGAAGGCTCGCAGAGGAACGGGTGGGCAACGTGAACGGCGACCTCTCCATCGACGTGGGTGAGCTGAGAAAGTCCGGCCGCAAGCTGGGTCTCGGGTCGTCTGCGGCGGCGGCAGCGGCTGTCGTGGGTGCTGTGCTGGCGAGTCAAGGCAAAGACTTGGCCGATCAGGCGGTGCAGCGCGAGGTGCTCGAGCTGGCGCTCGCCGGTCATAAGGCGGTGGCCCCCGAGGGTAGCGGGGCCGACGTGGCGGCCGCGTCGCTGGGTGGTTTCGTGCGCTTCCGGGTCGAAGGCCACGAGCTGGCCGAAGCCGAGCGCCTGAGCTGGCCCCAAGACGTCGCGACGCGCGTGGTATGGACAGGCGTCGAAGCCCGCACCAGCGAGTTCGTGCGCGCCGTGCGTGCCTTCGAAGGCCGGGACGAAAAGGGCTACGGTCTCATCCGTGATCG
>CAYNOM010000326.1:0-7209 GCA_964398415.1 uncultured Polyangiales bacterium
GCCTTGGTCTTTCTGCACTGAGACAGGGTGCGCGTGTTGGGGCTGAGCGGCTTCGTCGAGTTGCCGAACTTGCCCACGGCAGCCTCGTTGAGCGTCGCGATCTCTTCGAGCGCCAAGTCCTGCTCGCTCTCGGCGAACACGATCGACGAGGGCAGATCGCCGTCGTCCTCGAGCAGGTCTTCGGGATCGATCAGGATGACCGGGCTCATCACGCGATCGTCGGCGATGGCTGTGGTGGCCGCGTCAGTGTTGTCGGCGAGGCAGTTCTCGGACAAGAACACGCGCTGCTGGGCCGTCACTTCACCCACGCCGGTGTGCTTGACCTCGATGCCGCCGAGCAAGCAGAAGCCCTCGCCCTCGGTGCCACTCGCAGGAGCCTCACCCAAACCCACGATGAGTGGAATGGTGGCCGCGCTGCCGTCGTAGCGCACCGTGACGGTGATATCGATCGGGTGATCGACGCTGAGCTCTGGATCGTCGGCAGCGCCCGTCAACGCCTTGCCTTGGGTCTCGATCGTCAGCTCGCTGATCGTGAAGCCGGCGAAGGTGAGCGCCGCCGCGGGCGCGGGCACGCACTCGCCCTCGACCTCGACCGTGCCCGCGCCGCAGGCGAGGGTCGGATCGGTCGTGCCGTTGCTGCCGCCGTCGTTGTTGCCACCCTCATTGGTGCCGTCACTCGTGCCGCCGTTGTCACCACCGCCAGTGCCCGTGTCGTCGGCGACGCACACACCGTCCTTCTCGGTCGTGCCTGCGCCACACGTCGCACCCTTCACACCTTTGTCGTCACCACCACCGTCATCGCCGCAGCCGACGCTCGCGAGCAAGGCCGCCCACGTCAGCCACTTTTGGGCCCTGGTCATGCATTCCCCCATCTCGTTGTTGCATGAAAGTCTTTGTGTTCGATTCGACTTCCACGGGCTCCGCGCTGGAACAAGCCTGCCCCCGCAGGCGTTGCGTCGCGTTACCAGTCCACAAGGGTAAGGGTCACCAGTGTGGACCAAGAAGAAAAAAGTGCTGACCCCGATCCGAACCACGACAAAACTCCCCTATACTGAACCCGCCTGTCGTGGGGGTTACGGCGGGCTCACGAAATTTGATGTGCGGGGGGAAGTCGCATGGCGAGTGAAGGCGGCCAAGACGTGCGCGCAAAACTGGGCAACAAGCGCTGGCTCATGGTGGGCTCGGCGGTCGCGTTGGGCGCAGGCGCGCTTGCCATCGTCTGGATGGGCAAGCAAGACACGTCATCGAGCGGCACAGGCGGCAGCGCGGCGCTCGCGTGCACGTTCACGCAGGGCTCGCGATACAGCTATGAGCTAGGCCTCGAAGCCCTGTCGAAGATCGACTCGAAGTCGCTATTGCCCACACAGGATGGACGCACGCCACCGATTCAGGATCAGCGCGTCGGCATGGTGGGCAAGCTGTACATGCAGGTGCTCGAGGCGAGCGACCAGGGCTCCACACTCGCCTTCTCGCTCGAGCCGGAGAAAGACGCCATCACCGCCGAGTTGCCACAGAAGGAGCTCGACGCGCTGATGGCGCCGGTGGCGGTCAAGGTCGATCCCCTGTGCCGCTTCGTCTCCTTCGGCTTCGGGAAAGAGGTCGGTCCGGCTGCCCAGAATCAGTTGCGCGGCGTCTTGCAGTCTGCGCAAGTCGTGTTGGCCAAGGATCCAGACAGTAAGGCTTGGCAGCACCTCGAAGACGACTTGGCCGGGCGTTACGGCGCCAAGTACGTCCGCGTCGACGACAACCCGCGCGCCATCCGTAAGACCAAGTTCGGCTATACCGAGGTGTTCCCGCCGATCTCGAAGGGCACCGTCGATCACAACGCGCCACAGCAGACGTTCTCGGCACGCGTGCGCCGCAGCGACACCCAAGTGCGCTGGTCGGAGCAGGGCGACTGGATCGAAGAGCTCGTCAGCGTCGAGCGCGTGCTGTTCATGAGCGGCGATCATCTGTTCGCCGACGTGTCGAGCACCCTTGCGCTCAAGCGCCTTCCGGACGCCACGACCAAGGAGGCGCCGGTGCTGGCCAACCTGAGCTGGGTCGCGAGCAAAGAGCCGCCCGCCGCACGCCCCGACGCCCTCGCAGAGCCGCCGGACGAGTTCAAGACCATGAAGCTCGAAGACGCGCTGGTGCAGGTGGCCTCGCTGATCCGCCAGAAGGATCATGGCAAAGCCGGGCACCTGCTCGCGTTATTGCTGCGCGCCCAGCCCGCGCTGATCGGGAAGCTGATGGCGATGGTCAAGTCGGGCGAGCTGCCCGCCGAGATGCACTCGGTGTACTTCTTCGCGCTCGAGCAAGCGGGCACCCCTGAGGCGCGAAAGGCGCTGATCGCCGCGCTCGACGACCCGGGCCTGCAACCCGAAAACCGCATGCGCGCTGCGGTGGCCCTGCCCGACATCGCCGATCCCGACGAGGCCACCCTCGCCGCGCTCGATCGGCTCGCGGCCTACGGCGGCAAGCTCAAGGACGAAGCCAACGAGCAACGCCTGCAAAACTCGGCCACTTTCGCGCTCGGCACGCTCGAAAACCGCATGCGCAACAAAAAGCCCGAGCTCGCGAAGAAAGCGCGCGAGACGATCCTCGATCACCTGCGCAAGGCAGGCGACGATCCGGTGGAGATCACCGCGGCCCTCGATGCCATTCACAACTCGGGTCATCCCGAATTTCTCGACAAGCTCGACCCCTATTTCAAGTCGGAGACCGAGCTCGTGCGAAAGCATGCCTACGAGGCCCTCGGGCGTATGCCGCCGGACGCCACCGCGCCGCTGTTCGAGTCCTTGCTCAACGGCGAAGCCGACGAGAGCCAGCGCGCCCTCTTGGCCGTCACCTACGCCGATCAAGCCCGCTCGGCCCGCATCGCGCCGCCCGCGACCGTGTGGGGCCCCGCGGCCAATCGCCTGCCCGACGAGCGCAATCCGGTCGTGCGCGCAAGCTACGTGCACCTGATCGGCGCGGCGGCCGACTCATCCCCCGAAGCCGTCGCCGCCCTGGCCGATCAGTACAGCAAAGAGAGCGACCCGCGCATGCTCAAGGCCATCGGCCGCTACGTGCCCGCCGACAAGCTGCCGAAGTAGCGCGCCGCACGGCAAATAGCACCAGCCAAGGCGCGAAGAGCAGAAGGCCGCCTCGGGGGTCATCGCCGAGGCGCGCAAGGCTGCACCCAGCTGACGCGCGCTTCGGGGCCGCAGCGCCGGGGCCGTCTTGACCTTGCATGCTGCCGTCAGGCGCGTTCGCTGAGCCGGGCGCGCCCTGCCCCGCATCCGGCTCGGAGGCGGTGTCGGGCACACTCGGCAAGCAGGCGGAAGGATCGTCGCAGGCGCGCAGCACAACCCGCACCGCGCCCGGCTCGTCGCCTGTGCAGCGCACGTGACGGCGATCGCGCTCCACCGCGCAACTCACGGGGCCCTCGATGTCGGCTCGGAGCTGGCTGCCGAGGAGCGCGAGGCCTGGCGCGAAGATCCGCGTCGCCCCGAGCCCCGGGTCGTGCTCGTAGGCGAGCTCGATCTCTCCCGCGCTCTGCGTACGATCGACGAAGCTCGAAGGCTTGCCCGCAATGCGCGCCGGATAGGGTCGCACGCGGTAGTTGTCGCGCGGCCTGAGCTGAGCGTCGACGATGGAGAAATTCTCGTCGTTCCAACCATCCTTGCGCTCTTCGGTCCAGTGGGCGACGAAGCTCCACTGGGCGCCCGAGGCAAAGCGCGCATCGAGCGCCGCGTAGTAGGCCTCCATGTAGGCCGGGCCATTCTCGGCGCCGGCCGGAGCCCCGAACTCTCCGACGAACAGCGGCACGTTCCAAGCCTCGGCGCGCGCTTGCATGCGCCCCACCGGCTCCTCGAGATCGGAGCCGAGCCAGCGATGCAGCGTGACGATGCCCCCGTCGTAGAAGTGGGGCGCGTAGGCGAAGTTGTCGAAGGCGGGACGCTCGAGCTCGGTGTCTTGACCTGCGCTCGTCAGCGCGCGCGGCGAGACGAACAGGATGGCGCTCTCGGCATGCGCCCTCACGACGCGCGCGGCATCGGCGTAGAGCGGCCCGAGCTGCTTCTTTTCGTCGGCCCAGGGCTCGTTGAGGACGTCGTAGCCGATCACCGCCGGATGGTCGGAGAGGCGCTCAGCGAGGGTGTCGAGCAACGCCAGATAGCGTGTGCGCACGCCATGGGTGTCGGCGTAGAAGTCGTCCCAGCAGCGGTGGGTGTCGGTGTCGATGATGAACTTGATTCCCCAAGAGCTGCAGGCTGGGCCATTGTCGGGCTCGTGCTTGGTCGTCGCAGGGCTCACCGCCCACTCGGGCATGCCCTCCCCGCAGCCGTCCGTCGCAAAGCGCGAGAAGGCGTCCTGATGCAGATCGACGATGGCCCACACCCCGCGCGCGTGCAGGGCATCGAGCAGACCGACGTAGTAGTCGAGGTAGCCCGCATCGTACTCGCCACGCACGGGCTCGAAGGCTTCCCACGTGAAGAGCACCCGGGCGACGTTGACGCCCCAGGCGGGAAAATCATCGAGCAGCCGCGCGTCGTCGACCACGCGAAAGGGCGGTACCTTCGCGTCACCGGCCACGTTGAGCCCGCGCAGCACGACCACGCCGCCCTGGGCGTCGCGGAAGTAGGGACCCTCTGCCCGCAACGCCTGTGCATGGACGTCATGCACGGAGCCGAGCAGCAAGAACAGCATCAGCAGCATGAAGAGCGCTCTGTCCATGGCCGTGGTTGTAGGAGAGGCGGCCACCGAGTGCACGCGCTCACCGACACGAGCCCCCAGCGCCCGGGGCTTGGGGTGATTTGGGGGCAAGTGTTGGCCTTCACACGTGTCGGCAGGGGCTCAGCATGGTAGGCCTGACCATGCTCCCCCATCCGTCGTCCCTGAGGGACGCGTCGACCTCCGTCTGTGTTCCGTGCGCGCATTGTGCACACGACAACCCGTCTGGCTTACGCTTTTGCGAGAGCTGTGGCTCGCCCCTCGACGACGACGTGTTCGATGTGTTGCACGCGCCTGCGCTCAAGGACGGGCGAAGGTGGATGGGCATCGTGGCGCTCCTTTACTTCGTGGGCGGCCTGTTATTCGGTGCCATCACCTGGACCAACTCTGCGGAGGAGGGCCTGGCCGTGATCATCTTGAACACGGCCCTTGCGATCACCCAGGGCGGGCTTTGGTGGTGGGCCAAGCGCGCCGTGTTTCCGGCGGCCGTCGTGTCTCTCACCCTCTACCTGACAGTCATTCTGTTGAGCGCAATCGCGGACCCCATGACGTTGGTGCACGGATGGCTGATCAAGATCCTGTTCATCTCAGCCCTGGTGAAGGCCGTTCAGGCGGGCCTCGCGGTGAGGAAGCTTCAAGCGGAAGCGCTGAGCCCGAGCCCCTGACCGCGAGCGAGCTCCCTGCGCGGTGCCTGCGTTGTGGACACGCGCTTGGCGCCGAGGCCCGCTTCTGTGGCGCGTGTGGCCAGCCGCGTCGCGAGCCGCACCGAAGCCATGCTTTGGGTACGTCCGACGCGCTGATGATCGCAGCGGTCGCCTACGGCGCGACCATGCTGTCCAACTTGCTCGACTTCGGGGCCATCATTCACGGCTGGGAGGGCCTTGGCTTCACGGAGGGCATCATGCTGCTCGCAGCAGCCGCCTCGAGCATCGTCATCGGGCGCTCGACCCTGAGCTGGCTGCGACTTCCGCGTTTGAGTCTGCGCGGCCTCGTCGGTGCAGGGCTTGGCCTGGGTGCCGCGCTCGCCTCCGCCGAGCTGCTGGGCGTCGTCGTGGCGTTCTCCGATGGAATGATGGTGGCGCAGTTTGGCGGCGAGGAAGGCGGTCTGCCCCTTGCGCTGCTCGTGATCGCGGGGCTCGTACCGCTGCTCGAGGAGTGGCTCTTCCGAGGCGTGATCCTCGAGTGCATGCTCGCGGTGTTCCCAACGCACGCAGCGACGGTCGTCACCGCGTTGCTGTTCGCCATCCTGCATCTGTCCCCGCCCACCATCGTGCACCACGGCCTCGTCGGCTACGTGTGTGGCAGGGTGCGCGTGGGGACGGGCAGCCTATGGGCCGCCGTCGCGTGCCACGCGCTCTACAACGCCGCGGTCGTGCTTCGGGTCTGGTGAGCGCGCGTCTCGCTGGCTCACTCCGCGGGCGAGGGCATGAAGCCGGCTTGCGGACGCTCGCTGACGGCCTGGGGAGCGAGCTCTTCCCTGTAGCCGAGCCCGCGTGGCATGCCGAACAGGCCAGGCTGCGTCATCGGCGCGTGGAAGTGGCCCTCGGCCCAGGGCGGCGGGAACTTCTGGAAGATGGTCGAGGCGACGAGCGCAAACGTTTGGAACGCCACGTACATCAGGTAGTTGTCGAAGAGCACCAGAAAGCCGAGGCAGATGGCGACGTTCGGGATGTGGCAGACCACGGTCTTGATCACGATCGAGCGCGGTGTGTCGTGCTCGGGGCTGATGTAGATGTCCCAGAAGTAGTCTTGGACCGAGTATTGCCAAAGCCCCATGCCCGCGTAAGCGAGCAGATAGTGGGCCCAGCCAGGCAGGCCCGCGAAGCTCCACAGGTGGTAAAACGCAAGCAGCAGCTGCCCCGTGCTAAAGCCCCACAGAAGGCCGAACGCGAGCTGCGAGGGGATGTGAAACTTGCGATCGAACGTGAGCGTCATGCGCGCCCACATGCCCCAATAGGCGACCAGCAAGTAGACGAAGCAGGCGCTCGCGTAGGTCACCCAGAGCGGGTTCTCGAGCTGCTCGGACGTAAACACCGGCTGGGTCACGATGGCCTCGAACGTGCCCGTCGCGATCGCGATCAAGTTGCAGAACGCAAAGTAGATGAACGCCCGCGTCCAGGCGGCCCCTGGCTTCCATTCGGTGACGGGCAGATCGCGATACTTGGCGTAGTTGACGATGAACAAGAAGACGCCGAGCACGGCCCAGAAGGCGGTGTACAAACCGAGTGCAGTCGAGCTCATGGAATCACCCGTCCTGTAGGAACGACGTAAGCGCGGGCCAGACGCACAGCGAACTGACCGTTTTGACGTTTACAGTCATTTCGACTCGCCGTCATCCACGAAATGACATGAGGGGCGGATCGCACGGCACCTCAAGCGGGCTTCGCGTGAGCCGAGATGTGCCGCTCTGCCCGCACGACGCTGTGCCACGAGCGCTCATGAGACCAGAATCAAACGGGATTGCGGCCTTGGCACAAGCCGTGCTTTGGGTGGGCGCATGCGCGCCATCCTCGC
>CAYNOM010000327.1:0-1225 GCA_964398415.1 uncultured Polyangiales bacterium
TCGCGCACGGACGCGCCCGACGGAGGCCGCCGGCAGACGGGAGTCGGGGTGGAGTTCGTTCATGAGTCGCCCGAGGAGCAAGGACGGCTCGCGTCGCTGCTCGCGCGACTGCAGAGCGAGCAACAGCATCCGATCCCACGAAAGAGCGAGCTCAAGGTGCTGCTCGTGGACGACAACAACTTCGTGACCGAGCTGTTTCGCCACGCGGTGCGTCGGTTCGAGCGGTTGGCGCAGTCGGGAATCGGTGTCAGCGTGCGCTCCGTGCCGTCGGCCGACGAGGCGCTGCTTCTGCTCGAGGGGGGCGAAGAGCCCGACCTGATGGTGGTCGATCACTTCATGCCGGGCATCACTGGGGTCGAGTTCGTCAAGCGCATGCGGGAGGAGCAGCGCTTCAAGGCGACACCCATCCTCGTGGTCAGCGTCGGTGGCCAAGAGGTCAAAGAAGCAGCCCTCGCCGCTGGCGCAACACTCTTCGTGGACAAGCCCGTGCTGCTCACCCAGCTCATCGAAACGATGCGAGTCTTGCTCGTCCCGCAGGAGGTATGACATGGAACGACGGCCACACATCGCCGTGCTCGACGATTCGAGGTTCGTGCTCGAGCAGACGAAGAAGACCCTCAGGGACGCGGGCTACGACGTGAGCTGCTTTCTCGACCCAGCCGCCTTGACGCACGAGGTGCTCGATGCGGCAGCGCTGGTGTTGGTCGACGTGAACATGCGCGAGGTGTTCGGGGACGACGTCATCGGCTTTCTCAAGGAGCGGCTCGGCGTCAGGGCGCCTGTGTTTTTGTACTCGAGCATCGGCGAGGCCGAGCTGAGCGAACGAGCGCAGCGGGCAGGGGCAGACGGCTACGTGCTGAAACAAGGAGATGTCGCGGCGCAGGTGGAACGCGCCCTGGGACGGGTCGATGGCTAGCGTCGTGCGAGGGCGCTCGGCTGCGCTGTTGCCCAAGACCGTACGGCCGCGCTCCACGCGTCGGGTGTTGTTCGTGGACGACAGTCCCACCGCTCGGCGCCTGGTCGTCGGCACGTTGACGGATCTCGGATACGAGGCGCGTGCCGCCACCGATCTGCGCGAGACGGCCGTGCACTTGCTCGATTTCGAGCCCGATATCGTCGTCAGCGACGTTCACCTCGCCGGCATCGAGGGGGATCAGCTGTGCCGCCAGCTCAAGCAGTCGATGCGCCGACTCGTGCCGATCGTACTCTACTCGAGTCTGCCGGA
>CAYNOM010000327.1:1325-7189 GCA_964398415.1 uncultured Polyangiales bacterium
ACGAACGAGGCGCTGCCCTCGATGCGGCTGCGGCGCTCGCAGCTGTGCAGGCCGTTGTCGCCGCTTGGACACACGCAGCGAAAACCCTGGCCCTTGTCGTAACCAACATCGCTCGGCACGATCGGCGGCTCGTCGCTGAACACCGCCGTGACCCCGAGGGGCTGCCTGTCGCTCGTGGCGAGGCCGTGGTGTTGACGCAAGAGCTTGCGCACGTTGCGAGCGAACGGATCGTTGTGCGTCTGGGCTAGGTCGGCCGTGCGCACGCGCGTGGGATCGAGACGTGCCGCCGCGCCCATCGACGACACGAGCGGGATGCCGCGCGCAAGGCAGGTGGCGATCAGGTGCACCTTGGCGGTGATGTTGTCGATGGCGTCCACCACGAAGTCGATGTGTCCGTCGAGTAGCTCCGCGCTGCTCGCTTCGTTGTAAAACATCGACACCGCTTCGACCTTGCCCGTGGGATGAATCAGCCGCAGGCGCTCGGCCATCACGTCGACCTTGCGCTTGCCCACGTTGCCCTTGAGCGCATGCAGCTGGCGGTTCGTGTTGGTGACGCAAATGTCGTCGAAGTCGACGAGCACGAGCTCTCCCACGGCCGAGCGCGATAGGGCCTCCGCGGCGAAGGAGCCCACGCCACCCTGACCGAAGACCACGACCCGCGCGTCCATCAGGCGCGCGAGGCCAGGCTCGGTGAACAGGCGCGCGGCGCGGTCGAAGCGACGATGCGTGCGGTAGGCGGTCTCGCGATCTTGGGCGTCGGGCGTGGCTACGGCTTCACTCACGCTGCCTAGCGTAGCGAGACCTCGCGCGTTGATCACGCTGCGTTTGCGCTACCGCGCCGCTTCGAGGGCGGAGATGGCTTCGGCGAGCTCGCCGCGCACGCAGGCCAAGCAGTCATTCAGGCGAATCAGTCCGCAGCCGCGCCTCGGCGTGCTCGAGAGACGCTCGAGGCTTGGAAGCACGCGTGGATCGCCCAGCTCGCGCATGTCGATCACGATTTTTTCCTTGTCTTTGCAGCGGGATGCGAGCTCGAGCTGGGCGCTCAGCTCGGCGTAGCGCGGGGCCTTGCCTGGGTTTTTGTCGATCAGGCGCGCGGCCTCGCGGCGCTTTGCGCGATTGGCCGAGTTGATCACGTCGTCGATGGCGTCCCCGAGCTCGCTGCCGAGCTTCGAGGGCTTGGCCTCGCTACCGCGCGCCGGCGACTTGCCTTGTGCGTTCGCGGGCGGCTTGCCTTGGGCCTTCGCGCGCGCGGTGTCGACCTGCTCGGCGGCGACGTCTTCGGGGGTGACTGCCGATTCGTCGTCGTCGGAGGCGACCCAGGCGAAGATCACGAGTAGCAAAAGCGCCCCGCCCAGCATGGGTCCGAAGCGGCGGAGGTCCTTCACCTGCGGCAGCGGCACCGAGACCGACAGCGAGGGCCCCTCACCCGCGGTTTCGGCCAGCCTGCGCAGCGTGTCGCGGACCTCGGAGGCGGACTCGGGGCGCTCTAGTTTGTTCCACGAGAGGAGCTTGGCGACGAGCTGACTGAGCTCGGTGGCGGCGCGCGATCCGCCGAGCCCGAGCGCTGGCGGGATCGAGTTGAACTGCTTGGCGAAGATCTGGGTGACGTCGTCTCCGTCGAACAGGCGCTCGCCCCGCCTAGCGCGTACAGGTCGGTGCGGTGGTCGACGTCGCCCGCGGTGGCCTGCTCGGGCGACATGTAGCCTGGTGTGCCGAGCACCGTGCCGGCCTGGGTCAGCGGCTTACTCGTCTCGACGCTGAGCCGCTCGGCCCGCCCCGTCAGGCTCGCGACGCCGAAGTCGAGCACCTTGCATGATTCGGTGCCGTCGCTGCGCGTTTCAATCAGCACGTTGTCGGGCTTGAGGTCTCTGTGCACGATGCCCACGGCGTGGGCGGCGCTGAGGGCGTCGGCGATCTGCGCACCCAGGCGACAGGCGCGCTTGAGGTCCATGCGGCCGCTGCTGTCGAGCTCGGCCTGCAAGCTGTGCCCGCGCACCCAGGGCATGACGATGAAAGCGGAGCCATCCTCGAGCTGGTCGAAGTCGATGGCGGCCGCGATGTGGGGGTGGTCGAGCTGGCCCGTCGCCAGGGCCTCACGCTGAAAGCGCAAGAGTAGGTCCTCATGGACGGCCAGCTCGGGGTGGATGACCTTGAACGCGACCTTCTTGCGCAGCTGAACGTGTTCTGCGACGTAGACCACACCCATGCCGCCTTCGCCGATGCGATCCAGCACGCGGTAGCGGCCCGCCACCTCGCGCCCGGCCCAGTCGTGCTCGTCCGCCGGCACCGCGGGCGCAGCGAGCATCGTTTGCTGCTCGCCCGTGGCCAGGCGTCGGGGGCTTTGCGTCGGCTTGGGCGCGTTGCTCGGATCGCTCATTCGCAGCGCAACCTTACAACGCCAGAGCACCGTGGGAAAACGCTCGCCGTACGTTCTGGTTGAAACGGTGTGCAGCTGTCGCTAGACCACCGACTTCATGTCCCCGTCGTACAAGCTCGAAAAAGAGCTCGGGCGCGAGCTCGGTCGCTGCATCGCCGACTTCAAGCTGATCGAAGAAGGCGATCGGGTCATGGTGTGCATGAGCGGTGGCAAAGACAGCTACGCGCTCCTGCATCTGCTCGAGCGCGCGCGGCGCAGGGCTCCGATCCGCTTCTCTCTTCTGGCCGTGCACCTCGATCAGGGACATCCTGGCTATGACGGCTCGCCCCTCGAACGCTACCTCGTCGAGCATGGTTACGAGCACCGCATCCTGCGCGAGGACACCTATCGCGTGGTCAAAGAGCACGTGCCCGAGGGCAAGACGTACTGCTCGTTGTGCTCGCGTCTGCGTCGCGGCGTGCTCTACAACGCCGCCCAGGAGCTCGGCTGCACCAAGATCGCGCTCGGTCACCATCGCGACGACGCCATCGAAACGCTGCTCTTGAACCTGATGTTCACGGGCTCTTTGAAGTCGATGCCGCCCAAGCTCATCAGCGACGATGGGCGCAACGTCGTGATTCGCCCGCTGCTCTACTCGGCCGAAGCCCGCATCGCCGAGCTCGCGTCGGCCATGGCCTTTCCGATCCTGCCCTGCGACCTGTGCGGCTCCCAGGACAACCTGATGCGACAGCAGGTGAAGCGCTTCTTGGCCGAGCTCGAGCGCTCCGCGCCCAAGGCGCGCGAGAGCATGCTGGCCGCGCTCACCAACGTGCGCGCATCGCATCTGCTCGATGCGGGGTTGTGGCAGAAGCTGGGGCTCGAGGTGGCGGCTGACGCGGCCGATCCCTTCGCGCCCGACACGACGCAGGCTGTGCCGCTCAGGCCCAGGGCATTGCCGGTCATCTCCTGAACGCGGCGCGATTCTCGCGGCCGGGTTATCCTCTGGGCCGCATGGCCTTTCGTTTCGTTTCCACCCGGCGCGTGTCGCGTCTTCTGCTCGTCCTTTCGTTGCTCCTCGGTGGCTTCGTCGGCGGCTTCGTCACGCCGGCGGGCGCCCACGCAGAGGACGTCGCGGTCGACCCGTTCATCCCGCCTCCCGATCAAACGGGCTTCACCAGCTTCCCCTCGACGCGTACGCCTGGGCCCTTTGGCTTCGACGCCATGTTGTGGCTCGACTACGGCCTCAACACGCTCGAGAGCGACGCCTTTCGGCGCGGCGATGTCGCATGGGTCGAGCACCGCCTGGCCGCGACCCTGAGCGCGCAGCTCGGGCTGTGGGGGCGCTCCGCCGTGGCCCTGCGCATTCCCGCCGTGCTCGTGCAGCGCGGGACAGACCTTCCTTCCGCGCCGAGCCTCGCGTCGGAAGCGATCGGCAATCCGTCCATCGACGCGCGCGTTCGTGTGCTGGGTGCGGCGGTGCGTCCGGATGGCAGCGTCGCCGACGGGGCAGCGCTCGCCGTGCGCGCGCTGGTGACGGTGCCCGTGGGCACCTCGGACGCGTATTTTGCCGATGATGCGTGGCGGACGGAGCTGTCGCTGATCTCCGATGTCACCGCGTTCGGTCTCGGCGCCGGGCTTGCCTTGGGCTATCGCCATCGTTTTTCGGAGGCTGATCTCGCGGGTCAGTCATTGCGCCATCAGTTGCGCGCAGCCGGCGGCCTACGCGTCCCGTTTCCGCTGGTCGCTTTGGCCAAGCCCGGACAGGTGCAGGAGAGCGCGCTCGTCGAGCTCGATTTCGGCACCGATCCAGAGCGCTTTTTCGCGCGAGCCACCACGCCGCTCGAGGGGCGCATCAGCTATCGGCTTGGCTTTTCCGACTACACGTTCTCGCTCGGCGCAGGCGCGGCGCTCACCAAGGCGTTCGGCGTGCCCGACCTGCGCGTCTTGGTCGGCGTGGGTTATTCGCCGCGCATGCACGACCAGGACGCGGACGGCGTGCCCGACGGAGTCGACCAATGCCTGCACCTGGCCGAAGACCGCGACGGCTTTGAGGACGACGATGGCTGCCCGGAGCCCGACAACGACCAAGACATGATCCTGGACGAGGACGATCGCTGTCCGAACGATGCGGCCGAGCCCGGGCGCGACGACGATGAAGACGGCTGTACCGATCCGTAACTCCCGCTGTCTGGCGTTTGGCCTCGGGCCCACGAGTCGGTACAGTCCGGGCCTGATGCGACGACTCGTCACGACCGTGTTCTTTCTGTGCTTTGGCCTAGGCGCGTGTGTGCCCCGCGGCGATCCCGGGCTCGGTGAGGGGTTTGCCGATGACTTCGCGCGCGACGCCCTCGGCGATGCATGGCGCAACACCGGCGGCTCGTACACCCTCACCGAAGGGCAGCTCAAGGTGCGCGGGGCGCGCAACAAGCCGTTGTGGCTCAGGCGCACGTTACCCCACGACGTGCGCGTCGAGTTCGACGTGCGCAGCGAGAGCCCCGAGGGTGACATCAAGGTCGAGCTGTTCGGCGATGGGGTCTCGAAGGCGACCACCACGAGCTATACGGCCACGAGCTACGTGGTGATCTTTGGTGGTTGGAACAACTCCAAGAACATCCTCGCACGCATGAACGAGCACGGCGACGATCGCGTGGAGGGGCTCGCCATGCGTGTCGAAAAGGGCCGCACGTACCACATGAAGATCGAACGCAGGAGCGATACCATCGTGGTCTGGGTCGATGGGCAGGAGCTGATGCGGATGAAAGACCCGGAGCCTTTGTCGGGGCCCGGTCATGATCATTTCGGCATCAACAACTGGCAGTCGGAGCTCTGGTTCGACAATCTGAAGGTCACCCCGCTCTGAGCATGGAAGCCAAGGAGTTCGAAGAAGCGCTGGATGAGATCGAGTCGAAGCTCGATCGCGTCCGTGCGCTCTACGAGAACTGGTATCGGGGCTACGAGAAGCTCGAGCCGAAAATCCCGCGCAAGGAAGTCGAGCGCAAGGTCTACGCGCTGCGCAAGGAAATGCCGCGCAATACGAGCCTGCGCTTTCGGTACAACATGTTGTTTCAGCGCTACACGACGCTGAGCAACTACTGGCTGCGAACGTCGAAGCAGATCGAGGAGGGCACGCATCGGCTCCAGCTCCAGCGTCTGCGCCGAAAGCACAAAGCAGGGGAGCTGCCAGACACCTCGCCTCGCGCGCGCCGCTCGAGGGAGAGCGAGGTACCGGCGCCCCAGAGCTACGAGCTCAACCTGGACGAGAAGCTCGACGTGCGCGATCTGCTCGACGAGAGCGAGCTCGATGAGGTGGCGCGTGCGGTCGACCGCCCGGGCCGCTACTCCGAGCCACCCCCGAAGGCGGCAGAGCCTGTGCGCAGTCGAGCCACCTTCGCGCATCCCGAGGGCCTCAGCGAGGCACGGGTGAACCGGGCCATACCAGAGACGGGGTGCTACTCGGAGCCCCCGCCGTCGCAGCGTCCCGTGCCCGCACCGCCCAAGGTTCCGCCCC
>CAYNOM010000328.1:0-182 GCA_964398415.1 uncultured Polyangiales bacterium
ACCTCGGTGATGCGCAGCGTGACCTCGCCGAAGCAGAGCTGCTTGCCTAGCAGATCGACTGCGACCTCGAGGCACTCTCGCTCGTAGAAGCTGCTCGGCAGAAGCGTCATGGGATCCCCAAGCGCATGACGAAACGGGGACGCCGCGTGATGCGACGTCCCCGTTTCTTTTTGTGACCCCAA
>CAYNOM010000328.1:192-7182 GCA_964398415.1 uncultured Polyangiales bacterium
GACGGCTGCCAGCTGACGATTGCGCTTGCAGAGGGAGACGGTATCTCAGTTCTCACGTCGCATTTGCGACCCCAGCGGGAATCGACCCCGCGTTACCGGCGTGAGAGGCCGATGTCCTAACCGCTAGACGATGGGGCCTGAAACTCTTTGCGCTAGCTGCGCGGTTCGGGGACAGGGATTCGAACCCCGATAGCAAGAACCAGAATCTTGCGTCCTACCATTAGACGATCCCCGAGTCCCTCTCTTGAGAGGCGCCGCGCCACTCGGCGAAGCGGGCCGTTTGTTAGCGCTGCCCTAGAGGCGTGTCAAGCAAACCCATCGCAGGATCGACAGGTTGGCTCTCTTTTCTCGCCCCGCGCCTGCACCAACACAAAGCGCCCCCGATCGAAATCGGGGGCGCAGAAAAATGGAAGCTCGTGGGGCCCGACGCCACAAATCCTCCCCCGGCAGGGCATCTGGGGGCCCGAGCTTCCAATGCGCACTCTGACGCACTTCTCGGTGGGGACCAAGCTCACGCCGCGAAATCAGCGCGAGCTGGGGCCCAAGGCCGCCAAGCGGGTGCGGAGGAACACAATTCGTGTGGTCCAGAAGAACACAGACGCGAGCAGCGGTCCGGCCGTGCCCACGACCACGAGCGTCCACGCGAGCACGCCCTGGGCGGTGAAGACGTTCCACCACAACACCTGCAGCAGCGTGAGACAGGCATCGAGGCTCGTGAGCCACATGACGACCACGGACAAACGCGGTCGCCAGCGCTGGACCAGCGCGAACAGTAGCAAGATCAAGACGACGTCGAAGGCCGTCCATGCGAGCTGAATCCCGCGCGAGGGAAACCAAGTGCCCGTGTCGAGCATGGCGAGCGCCACCGTCCAGGGAATGAGCAGAAGCGCGAGCAGAGCGGTCGCCAAGGTGCGCTGATGCACGAGCGTGTTGAGCCCGAAGCGGATGAGGCCCGCAGGAGCGAAGGCCAGAAGGACGTCGCGCAGCGCGACGACACCCCACTCCCCGCGCGGATAGGCGAGAAACACCTCTTCCCAGCGGTGCGGTCTGAGCTTCTCCTTGAACGCACGCACCCCAGCGAAGTTGTACAGGCGCGCGGTGTAGTCGCGGGTGAACGAAAGCAGCGGGCTCACCTCGCCCGCGAGCGGTGCGAGGCCCAAGGTGGCGTAGGCTGCCCCCTCGCGTGCGAACAAGCGCATCATCGCATCGACGAGCAGCTCGGCCGTGCCGTTGGGCGCACTTGGATCGCGCACGAGGTCCTCGAGAAACCAGCCGTGTCGGGCGTAGACGGGCACCGCCGCCGCGAAGCCGATGAGTCGACCGTCTTGTTCGGCCACCACGTAGCGACGCTCAGTCGCAAACGAGAAGGGATGCACGAGCACCATGAACTTCATCTCGTGCATGCCGCGCGACGCAAGCCAGCGCGTCACGAGCCCCTCGACCAAACGCCGCAGCGGGCTTTCGCGATCCGAGATCTCGAGCGCATCCACGACGCGCACCCGGACGCGCTTGGCCCGCGCGCGCCGAAGCTGCTCGCGCAAGCTACGCGAGCTTGCGAGGATGTCGGGCCAGTGGCGCGGATCCCAGCACGGCTGCTCGCCCACGTTGGTGGCCGCGAGCCCCGAGCGCTGCACGAAGGCTTCGCTCACGTGAAAGAAGCGCGCGCGCCGACCCGCGCGCCGTGCGTCGGCGACGAAGGCCTCAACCACGCGCGTCATGTCGTCGGGGGCTGCGATGGGCTCGCCCACGGTGACCCAGGCGCCGCCCACCTCGGCGTAGGCGATGCACGCGTTTTCGCCACGGTCGAACCAGTACTGATACCCCGGCTCGAGAATCTGGAACGAAGCGGGCTCTGCGCCGTGTCGCTTCAGCAGCTGAAGAATGCGCGCATGAAGCTCGTCCAGCTCTTCGGCCACGGCGTATTGTTGGATCAGCGGGGCACTGAGGCCAAACCTTCCGAACATGGCGAAGCACGGAGCGGCATTGTTCGGCATCGTGGGGAGTCTGCTCTGGACCTCCCTCGAAGGCCCCGCGCGCGCCGAAGACCGCGCCGACCTGCACGCTTCGCCCGCGCCCCCTGTGGCTGCCACGCCGGCCGAACGCGCACGCCATGAGCGCAAGCTCGCGCGCGTGCTCGAGCGCTCCCCGAACGACGCCGGCGCCCTCGTCGCCCTGGTGCAGCTGCTCGCCCCCGCCGATCCCGAGCGCCTGTCTCGGGCCGCGAGTGCCGCCGACGACGCTGCGAAAAAGCTGCTCGACGTCGTCATCCGCGCCGACGCACAGGGGCTCGCGCTCACTCCACAGCAGCGCCACACACTCGAGCTGCGACGCGCATGGGCAGAGGCACAGCTCGGCCACGCGGAGCCGGCCGTACAGCGCATCATGGCCCTCGGGCCACCCGATGCCGAGAGCGTGCGATGGGTGCGCGCTGTCGCGAGCGTGGCGATCGCGCGCGAGGATCTGCGGGCGGCGGAGCATGCGCTCGTCCGCGTGTTCGCGTGCTGCGCAGAAGATCCCAACGCGGCTGTCGATCTGGCGATGCTGCGAATCGCGCGCGGAAAGCCCCGTGAGGCCATCCCCCTCTTGCAGCGTCGGCTCGCCGCCGTGCCCGACGACCTCGACGCGCGGCGCAACCTGGCGAGCGCCCTGCGCGCCGCGGGTGTGCCCGCCGAGGCCCACGCCCTGCTCGAGGCCGCACGCGATGCCTGCGATGCCGAGGACGGATGCGTGCTCGACGCGGCACGCGCGTTGCTCGAGATGGGTGATCCCGCCGCGGCCTCGGCTCGTCTGCGCAGCGGGCGCGTGTCGGATCGGGTTCAGCTGTGGCTGCTGCGCGCGGATGCCAGGCTGGGCAGCGGGGATCTTCGCGGCGCAGAGCGGGCCTACGCCGAAGTGCTCACCCTCGCGCCCGGTCACCCTCGCGCCACCGAGGCCCTGAAGGTACTCGTCGAGCGGCGCCGCGCTGAAGCCCCCGAGTGAAACCGCTATGCTCGCGCACATGAACCGCGCGCGCCTCGCGCCACACCTCCGCTACGCCCTCGCGCTGGTGCTCGCGCTCATGTCATCGAGCACGGCCGAGGCCGAACCTCGCGACGACTCGCCTGCCGAGGGCTCCCAAGCGGTCTATCCCGCGAAAGCCCTGGGGCCCCGCATCAGCACGGCGGATGCCACGCGCTTGCGCGCGCTCGAGGCTGATCTCAACCTGCTCGGCGCACGCAGCGACGGACGCATCGTCGACGCCACGCTGTCGCTCGTGGTGGGCGGCGTCGCGGTCACGACAGGCGTCTTCTTGAAAGACGCCGTGATGCGCAGCCTGCTGTGGATCGGTGGTGGCGTCAGCATCATGCACGGCGTGGTCGGTCTCACGCTGAGGCCTGATGCGGCGCGCGCGGCCAGCGCGTTCACGCACCTGCCCATGCGCTCCGACGCGGAGGTCGCGACGCGTATCGCCGAAGGCCGGCGCTCCCTGGCCGAGCTTGCGCGCAGGGAGCGCACGGTGCGCCTGCTCGACGGCAGTCTGACGATGGCTGCCGCAGCGAGCTATCTGCCAGTGTACTCCCTGCTCAGGCGCCGCGACGATGCGGCATGGCGCTTCGGGGACTCGACCGCAGATTACGTGGTCGCCGTCGGCGCGGGCCTCGTGTTCGTCGGCGGCGTCTTGACGGCTGTGTTGCGAAGCGAAGCCGAGCGCCGACATCGCAGCTACGAGCGGCTCGATGCACAGCTCAGCTCGGTGACGCTGCGCTTACACCCCTACGCGCATCCGCAGGCCCTTGGCGTTTTGGCACAGCTACGGTATTGAAGCGCACACCCGCACGCTCAGGCGACGCCCCAGCGGCGGCGCAGGGCCCACTCGAGTCCGAGGACAGCAAACAACAGCGATGCCGCGAGCGGCTGACTGAAGGGCGCGCGACGCTCGATGCCGAGGGACTCGGTGCGCGTGGCGTCTAGCTCGTCGAGTCGAGGCGCATCTTCGGGCGACCCCACGAACTGCCCTTCGCTGCGCGTCGCCAGGGCCTGCATGAAGGCCGCTTGGGGACGCACGTCGCGCAGCTCTTCGCCGCCGAGCTCCACGATGAAGGGCTCGCTGCACAACCGCTCCCCCTCGTGCATGAGGACCACCTCGTAAACGCCGAGCTCGGACGGGGCGCTGAGCGTGGCACGGATCCGCCCAGCGACGTCCGTGATCAAGGCCCGCTCATCGACCACGCGCTTATCATCGGAGGTGACGAGCAGAGTCACGGAGGTGTTGTCGAGGGCGCGGTAGCTCGCATCGCGCGCAAGGCCGCTCACCTCCACCTTCGCACCGGGCGGATAGGTGGCGCGGGCCGTGTCGATGCGCGCCGGCTCGAGCAGGGGATCGCGGGTCAGAAAGCGCACCGCGCGATCCCAGAAACGATCGTAGGTGCCTGGATCGCCACCGCGCCCTGCCGTGGGCATGCTCCAGTGCCAGCTCGTGTCGGTCGCGAGCGCCAACGTGCGACCCTTGCCGTAACGGCCCACGGCGAGCACCGGCATGCGCGCGCCGCCGCGCACGCGCTCCTGAGGATGCTCGAGCAAGACCACCGCGCCCTCCTGGGCACCGAGCAGCTGGTTTGCGCCCACGAGCGGAGTGAGCCCCTTCCACACGGCCAGGGCCTCCGTGGGATCAGGGTGCAGCTCGAGAATCGGATGATGCATGAGCGAGGGCACCGGCTGGGGCTCGAAGGGGCCGAGAACCACCTGAGCTCCCGCCGGATCGGTGGGCCGCATGCGCACGGGCAACACGTCGGCGAGCGGCGTTTCCGCGTAGCCACCGCCATCGAAGCTCAGGCTGCCACCGATCATCGCAAGGCCCCCGCCTTGGCTCACGTACTGACGAATCAGCGGCAGGTAGGGCGCCATCTGGTAGGGCGCATAGTCGAAGTCTTGCAGGATCACCGCGTCGAAGGTGCCCAGGTGCTGTCTGAAGAGCTCGTCGGTCGGGAAAGGGATCAGCGCGAGCTCGGACGGGTCGGACATCGTGATGTCGTGCACGCTGCGCAAGATGAAGAACGACACGAGGTCGATCGACGGATCGCGCTTGAGAAATCCGCGCAGAAAGCGTTGGTCCCAGCTCGGGCGTCCCGACACGTGCAACACGCGCAGCCGTTCGCGGGTGACGCGCACCAGAAACGAGCGCGTGTTGTTCTCCGGCACGTCATCTGCGTCGTCGCGCTCGAGCTCGAGCGTGTACACCTCGCGACCCAGGGCTTCCGGCGCGAATGCGAGCTCCACGGAGGCTTCGCCATCCGCCTTGAGAGCCACTTTCTGCGAGGCCACCACGCGCGCACCGCGGCGCAGCGACACCTCGAGGGCTCGCCCGCCGAGGCCCGTGCTACGCAGCGTGGCCTGGACGCGCGCTTCACCGTGCAAGAACGCCACCGGATCGGCGTGCATCGAGGCGATGGCGTCATCGCGCAGGGGACGCTCGTCGGCCACGAGCACGCTGTGCACCTTCACGGCGAGCTCGGCGGGCAGCGCAGCACCGCTCGTGTCTGCGCCATCGCTGACGAGCACGATCGAGCCGAGGTCGGGAGAGCCATCGATCAGCTCCGAAACGGCTCGGCCGAGGTCCGATCGCGCATCCGGCGCGAGGCGTGCGAGGTCTTTGGCCTGCGCAGGCTCGATCGCCACGCTGCCCTCGCCCACCCGGTAGAAGCGGGCGCGTCGGCCCGCGGGCTCACGCGCCCAGCGCTCGACCAGCCGCGATACGCGCTCACCGCGCGAGGGCCCGTCGGTGGCCACACGCATGCTGCGCGACACGTCGACCAGCACGGCGCGCACACCAGGCTCGCGACGCACCCGCTCGCCCCAGAACGACGGCTGAGTCGCCAGAATGAACGCAGCGAGCACGGACGCGATGCGCAGCACGACCAACGTGACCTTGTGCAGCGGCGAGGCCACACGCTCGCGTAGCCCGAAGAGCGCGACGAGCAGCAACGCCGCACCGAGCACGAGCGCCACGAAGGCACCGCCAGGCACTCCCCAACCGAGCTGCCAGTCCGCGATCTGAGTGGCGCCGTTCAGGGTCGACCTCCCCTACGGCGCAAAATGAACGGCGCGTGCACCTGGTCATCCTTGTAGTCGAGACACAGGGCGTACATCACGATGTTTACGCCAAGGCGCACGGCGCGCTCGCGCTGAAAAGCACCACCAGGCGTGATGTCGTAGGGGGCCTGCCCGCGCTCGTCGCGCGCCCAGGCGCCACCGAGATCGTGACGACTGTAGACCACGGCCGCACGTCCCGCGTGCACGATGGCCTCGAGATAATCGGGCGTGGCCACGCGCCCCACCGGCGCGTCGAGCAGATAAAACGACCGGAAGAGTGTGTGGTCTGCCGGTAGCTTCACGAGCCGACCGCTCGGAAAGGTGCGGCCGAGCTCGCGTCGGACGCTGGCGTCGAAGCCGTCGCTCTCGGGAGAAGCATCGTCGATCAACACGAAGCCGCCGTACTCCACGAAGCGCCGCAGGCCCGAACGTTCGCGCTCCGACAGGGGCCCGAACGCGCGGTCGCCCGCCCAATATAGAAACGGCGTGTCGAAGATGCTCACGTCGGACAAGCGCACGCTGCTCGGCTCGATGCGCGTCTCGATGCTGGTGCGCTTTCGCACCTCCCAAGCGATGCGTTGGGCCGCGCTGGGGCGTGCATCCTCGTCTTGATTGCCCACGCGCACGCGCCGAATGTCGATGCCCGCGTCTGCGCCGAGCGCCTTTGCCGGCATGGGCCCCTGCGCAAACCAGGTACCGAGAGCCGCAGCCAAGACGAGCCCCGAGCACAAGGCGACGAGGCGCGGGCGGGCGCGGGAGCTACTCTTGTGGACGAATGGGCGCTTCATTAGAGTCCGCGCGGCAAGCGTATCAAAATCCGCGCTCGAGGCTCGGCCGGGCGCAGCGAAGGCCGGGAGAAGCAATGAACGGCAGACGAGGCCAAGTCATCAACGCGCGCTGGATCGTGCTCGTCGTTTGCGG
>CAYNOM010000329.1:0-7175 GCA_964398415.1 uncultured Polyangiales bacterium
GCGAGGGCATGCTCCATCCGGCGCAAGTGCTCGGGGACACACCCGGGCGGCTGGCGACGCTGGTGCGGCTCGAGGGGCAGTCGGGTATCCAGGATGCGGTGGTCGTGAGCCGCATCCCACGCCGCTGGCAGCACCAGAGCCCGCCCTGGGGTGGTGTGCGGGCGGCGGTGGTGATCGCAGGACAGCCCCCGAAGCTCAGGCCCCTGAGCGTCGACTTCGCCACCGGCGACGACGCTCGGGCCAAGCGGGCGACCGAGCGAATTCCGGAGGTTCAGTGGGCTGCGTTACACCGCGCGCTGTCGCAGCTCGAAGCGACGCTCGATGAAGGCGTGCACCCGGTCGAGCTCGGCAGCGAACCTTGGTACGGATCTTTGCGCGGCGTCGAAAGCGAAGGCTCCTTGCCCGAGCACCTGAGCACCGCGAAGGCGACGGCCTGGTGCGCGGGGCTACCGTGCGTCGAAGAGCCCGAGATGGTCGAGGGCGAGCGCAAGCGGGTGCGCACCCTACGGCACAGGGCCCTGCGCACGTTCGTGCTGCGCAGCGCGGGCGCTGTCTTGCCGCCCGTCGTGTTCGCGCTTTCCGCCCGTAGCGCGGCGGGTGAGCCGGGCGCGGTGCTGACGGCGATCCTCGCGTTCGCGGGCCTCTCGAGTCTGTTCGTGTCTCCGCTGCTCGTGCTCGCGGGATTTTCGGCGCTGCGGCGCGTGCGCGCTTACGGCCGCGATCTCGAGCAGGGCAAGCTCTTGCGCTTCATGGGCACGATCTCGAGCTTCGACAGCCTGGCGCTCGACCCCGATCTCGCGTTGCTCACGCGTCGCGGGGTGTTTGTGCCCGAGCCGGGGGCCGAGCAAGACATGGTGGTGTTGCCGCACGCCTCGGAGCTCTTGCATGTCAACGGGCGTTGGATCGAGGCCGGACGCTCGGTGCACGTCGAGCGCGTTGCGGCGCCACCGCTCGAGCCCTTCAAGATGCCCCTGCCCGACGACATCGAGGCGAAGGGGAGCGAAGCGGTGCGTATCGAGCGCAGGCGCCTGACCAGCGCCGAGTGCGACGAGCTGACGCGACACGCGAGCATGTTGCGTCGTCCCGGGCGCCTGTTCTGGTTTCTCGCTCTCATCGCCGCGGTGGCCATCTCGGCGTGGCAGGGTCAGGGCTTCGCCTTGCCACCGGACCCCGTCACCATTCCGCTCGCGCTTTTGGCGTTCGGTTTTGCCCTGTTCACGTGGCAGAGGCGCCTGCGCGTCGCCGAGCGCCTCGACAAAGATGCCGAGCTCGGCTGGGTGATCACCGTCGACAGCACGCGCGGTCCGAACGAGGCGGATGAGAGCGAGCTGCCTGCGCAGGGCGTCGAGACCCTGCTCCACACGCGCATGGACTGGACCGTCAACCGCCGCCCGGCAACCTGGCGCAGGTTTGCGGGTCGGGCCAGCGAGTAGGCCCGGCAGCGGTTCTCGACGAGCGTGCTCAGCGTGTGCTCTGCACCTCACGCGTGCGCGCGAGCACGCGGTCTGCGCTGATCAGCAGCTCGTCAGGCGTCGGGGCCTCGGGCTGTACGGTGACGTGCTCGATGCCGAAGTGCTCGCGGATGCGTTCTCGTACGGCGCGCGCGACGTCGGTGCCGTGACTCTCCCCGTCGAGCACCACGTGCACCGTGACGGCGACGAAGCCATCTGAGATCGCCCAGGCGTGCAGATCGTGCGCTTGGCTCACACCGGGTGTCTCGCGCACGACCCGTTCGAGCTCGGCGAGGTCGATGCCTGCGGGCACGCCCTCCATCAACACCTGCAGCGTGCCCTTCACGAGGCGTGTGGCGCCTGCCAGGATCAGCACCGCGATCGCGATCGAGGCGATGGCATCGGCGCCGTCGTAGCCGATCGTCACGACGAACGTGGCCGCGACGATCGACGCCACCGAGCCCGCCGCATCGGCGACCACGTGGGCCATGGCAGCTCTCACGTTGGCGTTCTGGCTCGCCCCGCCGCGGCTCAGGATGAACGCTGCGCCGAGATTGACGAAGAGACCGAGCACGGCGACGACCAACATCGGCACGCCGCGGATCTCGGGCGGGGCCCCGATGCGGTGGATGGCCTCGACGAGCACGGCGGCGCCCATCACGCACAGCACGAGGCCGTTGATCAGGGCGGCGAGGATCTCGGCACGCCGAAAGCCGAACGTGTGCCCGCGGGTGCGCGGGCGCCCTGCGATGCGCTGCGCGATGAGGGCGAGCACCAGCGCACCCGAGTCGGTGAGCATGTGCCCTGCATCGGAGAGCAGCGACAGGCTGTGGGTGTAGAAGCCCGCTACCACCTCCACCACGAAGAAGCTCGCGGTCAGGACGAGCGCCGCACGCAGTCGCTCGACCGAGCCACCACCGTGCCCATGCCCATGCCCATGCCCATGCCCGGCATCCCCGTGCCCATGTGCGGTCCGCTGCTCTTCTCCCGGCATGCGCGCCCTTTGTACCAAAAACCTGGGCAACCCTCCCGCAGCATCCCGTCCATGTCCCCCATGGGCCTTGACGCAGGCGAGGCTGTACGGATGACCCCGACCGGGCGGGGGCGAGGTGTGCCTCGCGAGGTGGCGCGGCCGTTCGTTGCTTTCCGCGAGGGGAGGTGTTGGAATTAGAAGCGAAACGGGGGAGCAAGCTTGGGCGCACGCATCGCGGCCTTCTATGCCGAAGCGGAATCCATCGCGGGATTGGACGGCAAGATCCAGCTCGCGATGCTGACGCGGATCCCGTCGACCAAGGCGTACGTCGAGCCCGACAGCGTCGAGAACGTGGCGCGCTTCGAGAGCGCGATGCAGCAGCTGCGGCGTAGCATCAACCCCGCCTTCAATCCGTCGTCGTTGCCCCCGGTGAAGACGCGCTTCAGCACCATCGAAAGCTCGGGCACCACGCGGGCGCTGCCCGGCAGCGACGAGCTGCTTTGGGGTGTGCTCGGCTCCCTCGACGACGCGATGGTCACGGTGTTCGAGCGCAGCGGCCAGAGCCTACTCGCGTGGGAGTCGAAGGCGCTCGAGCGGCGCTATCCCGTGGTCGGGCCCGAGCCCCTGGGCACGCTGATCGCACGCGAGGTGGGCACGCGGCTCAGCGCCGACATCGCGCGCGTGTACGACGCAGGCACGTCCGCCCACGCGGAGATCGAATGTAGCTTCGGCGACGGGCAGGTATGGCTCAGCATCACACTGTCGGCCGTGCACAACGAAGCGGGTCACTCCGTGGGCGTCAACGCCTTCATCCAGGACATCAGCGAGCAGAAGCGCCAGAAAGAGCGTCACGCCGCCAACGAGGCGCGGCTGCGCGCCCACAACCGCGTGCTGCTCGAGCTCTTGACGCAGAAGTCTTCGTTCGTGGGCGACAAGGACGAAACCTTGCGTCGCGTCACCGAAGAGTCGGCGCGCACCTTGGGGGTGTCGAGGGTGAGCGTGTGGCTGTTCGACGCCACACGCACGAAGATCGTCTGCGAGAATCTCTTCGAGCTCGGCACGACGCAGCACTCGCGCGGCGCAGAGCTCAGTGCCGAGCAGTTTCCGGCCTACTTCGAGGCGCTGACCCTCGAGCAGACCATCGCTGCGCACGACGCCCACACAGATCCGCGCACCGCCTGTTTCTCCGAGCCGTACCTCACGCCGCTTGGCATCACCTCACTGCTCGATGCGCCGATCTGGGTGCACGGCGAGATGGTGGGCGTCTTGTGTCACGAGCACATCGGCGCCGCGCGTAACTGGGAGATGGACGAAGAAAACTTCGCCTGCATGCTGGCGAGTTTCGTCGCCCTTGCGCTCGAGCTCAGTTGAGCACGCAGATCAGTTGAGCACACGCGCGGACAGGAGCGCGTCGGGTTGCACGAGGGGACGCGCGTTGTCCGACCACAGCGCCGCCACCCACCGACTCAGGATGTCGGCCTCCTGGTCGAGCGACTTCTGCACTCTCACCCCCACGAGCTGCGTTCCGAGCTCGACGAAGGGCCGATACACGAGGGGCACGCGCAGCTCGATGTCGAACGTCGAGTGACGTACCGAGCGGCGTCCGGGCAACGCGCGAAACACCATCTTGCCGCGGTTACCCACCTTGGGACGGATCGACTCGAGCTCGGGGATGTTCTCGAAGGTGAGCACGTGCGTGCGCAGATCCAAGACCGACACCTCCGTCCACACGAACCAGCTCGCGGGGATCGAGAACGGCCCGAGCTTCGCGAAGATGGGCCGCGCCTGATAGCGCACGTAGCGGCGAATGCTGTACGCGTCCTGGCTCAGGGACAACACGCGCACGTCCTCGAAGAAGGGATGGTGCTCGCAAAGATAGGCCGCGTATTCCGCGCGAATCAGGCTGTCGAGCACGCGCTCGAGGCTTGCGTCGAACTCATGGGATGTGCAGATGTGCATGGTGGGCTCCGGAAACGAGGAGGTCGTGGGCTTCTTGTGAATGCGGCTCGGGCACTGGGCGCGGATCTTCTACGCAGACTCGGGGCGGAAGGTCTCAAAGCACAGGCAGGTGAAGCAGCGTCTCGGCCACGCCGGGATACCCTGCGTCATACCACTGCCACCAGGTCATGATCATGATCAGGTGACCGACCATGATGAAGAAGTGACTCCAGCTTTCCACGCGATCGCACTTCTGCGTCAGGTAGCGCCGCCAATGCATCGCCTCGTCGACCAAGCTGTAGACGAAGCTGAGGATGATCAGGACGAGCGCGGGGATGCGCATCGCGACGGGATGCTGGTAGGCGAGGCACAGCGCGAGCACGCTCGTGACGCCCGCGAAGATCGTGATGTGGTGGACGAGCTCCTCACCCTTCTTGAGCTCGTGCTTGTAGATCGTGCGATGGCCGATGGTGTCGAAGGCGATCGCGAACACGAAGATCGCCGTGCCGATCGGCAGGTTGTACACGTAGGCCGGATAGTCGACCCCGTGCGTCACGCCGAGCGCGATGAAGCCTGTGACGGCCGTCAGAAGGCCCATCATCATGCCGACCCAGCCCACGTAGGCGAGCCAGTCCTTGGCGTCGAACGAGCGAGCATGGCTCGCGTAGACGTAGGTCTCTCGGAAAAAAGAGGTCTTGGCCATCACCGTGCTCCGCGCTTGAACAAACCTTGTCTCGAAGACTAGGGTGTTTTGTTCAACGTTGCCAGCGGTGGTTTTTATGTCTACGTAATCGTGAGTAAATTTTTGTTCAATGTTTGAGTATTGTTCTTTGCGGTACGTGGTTCGACTAGAGGCAGATCAGCGCATGGGCAACAGCATCGCGAGGGGGCGGCTCTTGGGCTCGCGTGCCGGACGGTCGAAGCGGCGCATGGGGTCTTTGGGCTGGCCTCTTCTTCGGTATTCGAAGTGCAGGTGCGGCCCGCGCGAGATGCCGGTGGTGCCGACGAGGGCTATCACGTCGCCGCGCCGTACGAGCTGTCCGGGCTCGACCGTCAGCGTGTTGCAGTGCGCGTAGGACGTCACGGCGCCGTCGGGATGCACCAGGATGGCGAGGTTGCCGAAGCCGCGTACGCCGTCGTCCGCGTAGCCCACGAGGCCGTCGGCGGCCGCATAGATCGGGGTGCCCGTGCCTGCGGCGATGTCGACGCCGAGATGAGGCACGTCCTTCCTGGCCTTGCGCACCAAACCGAAGCCGCGCACGAAGCTGCCCCCCTGTACCGGCCACAACAGGCGCTTCGTGCCTGTGCCTTGGGCGGCACGGCGCAGTGAGCCCTTCGGGGAGCGCGTCAGAAGTGATGAGGCCATGCGGCGCGACCCGAGCTCGAGCCGATCGGCGCGTTCTCTCGCGCTCATGCCCGCTCCCAGGTCCACCACGAAAACATCACCCGCTGCGGCGAGCGCGCCCTGCGTAAACAGGCTCAGGGCGACTGCGGCGGCCAGGGCTGCGCGAAGGGTCGGACGAGCTGCACGCGTGAGAGGTGTGGACATGGCAGTACCAGTTTCAAGGCCTGTGCCACGCGCCCTTCCAGGCAGCATTCGTGAGCTGGGTTGCTCGCCTGTTGGCTTTTGCCCTCGGCCCCTTCCGAAAATCGGAGACTACCCATTCGATATCCGAATGGCGGACGCCTGTGCGCGTGCGCTACCGTAAGTGAACAGGCGATGGCTGACGGTACACTCTCTTTTACGGCACCGACGATCGAGACCTCGACCCGGCGCTTTCAGCTCGTGGTGGAGCCGGGGCAAGGACCCGCCCGCAAGATCGCGCTGGAGCCCGGCATCTACAATGTGGGTGCGGCGCCTGAGTCCGATGTGCGCATCACAGACCCCCACGTGTCGCGCAACCACCTTCGGCTCGTGGTCACGAGCGACTGCGTGAACCTCGAGGATCAGGGCAGCAGCAACGGCACCTGGCTCAACGGGGTTTCGGTGCGCGCAGCCTCGATCACGCAGAGCACGCAGGTGACGATAGGCAAGACACCCCTGCGCATCGAGCTGATCGAGGACAGGGAACGTCCGGCCTTCGGCGACGCGGTGGGGGCGTCTGCCAAGATGCTGGAAGTGTTTCAGTATCTCGAGAAGCTCGCGCCCACCGACCTCAACGTCGAGAGCCGGCGGATCACCGACCTGCTCGCCGATCTGGTCCCCGATTCCGTGGCGATGAAGCTCGACCTCACACCGGTCGCCGCGGTGGCGACCGTCGATTCGGTCGGATTCGACCAGGCGCTCACGAACCTCGTCATCAACGCCTGCGACGCCATGCCCGATGGCGGCGTCATCACCGTCACGACCGCCATCGAACGGTTCGATGCCGACAGCGCTCCGCCCGGTAGCCGGCTGACGCCGGGAACGTACGTCTGCGTCTGCGTCACCGACACCGGCACCGGCATCGATCCTTCCGACGAGCCCCACGTCTTCGAGCCCTACTTCACCACGAAGCCTCCGTCGAAGGGCACCGGCCTCGGCCTGGCAACCACCCATGGCACCATCGTGCAGTCGGGTGGCGCCATCGTCGTCGACAGCACTCCCGGGCGGGGCACCACCTTCACCCTCTGGCTGCCCCAGGCCCACGGCGAGGTCTCGGTCCCATCGGGTTCCCCCGGTCCGGCGGTCGCCCGCGCTCCGATCTCCTCGCCGGGCGTGATCGTGGTCGACGACGACCCCGACATGCGGGAGGCGTTGGCATCGGAGCTGGAACGACTCGGGTACCGGACGCTCACGGCGCCGACCGCAGAAGACGCGCTCGCCTACGTCG
>CAYNOM010000330.1:0-7134 GCA_964398415.1 uncultured Polyangiales bacterium
CATGCCACGCCGATTTTATGGTCGTTTCAGGTTGCCCTGGTCCATCGACCGTGCCCTTTGGGGCCGTACCCGGCACATCCCGGCACAACGGCGTGGTGGGCGTTCACGCGCAGGACACGCGCGACCACGTGCGCGACTCGGGGCAGCATACTAGGTACCTGGCGCGCCCGGGCACCGTGCTCGCGAGCCCCATGGATGCCATGACCCAGCTCGAGACCCTCGAAATCGAAGCCCGCGGCCTGCACTTTCCAGCGCTCGCCTGCGGTGAGGGCCCGCTCGTGTTGTGCTTGCACGGCTTCCCCGACTGCTATCGCAGCTTTCGTCATCAGCTTCCGGCCCTCGCGCGCGCAGGCTACCGCGCGGTGGCGCCCGCCCTGCGCGGCTATGCCCCCGAGTGTCAGACCGGCCTCGATGACACCCACGCGCTCGCGGCTGCCGACGATGCCATCGCCATGGTGCACGCGCTCGGCGAAGAGCGCGCACATCTCGTCGGCCACGACTGGGGCGCCGTGGCGACCTACCTCGCTGGCGCGCGCGCACCCGACACCTTTCGCTCGCTCACCACCCTGGCCGTGCCCCACCCGCTCGGCATCGCCATGAACCTGCACCGCTACCCGATGCAGCTGCGCCTCTCCTGGTACATGCTGTTCTTTCAGGTTCGCGGGATCGCAGAACGTAAGCTACGCGCGGACGATTTCGCGCTCATCGAGCGGCTCTTTCGCGACTGGTCGCCGAGCTTTCATCTCGAGGTGAGCGAGATGCGTGCGCTCAAGGACGTGTTTTCGGCACCGGGCGTGGTGGAGTCCGCCCTCGCCTACTACCGACAACTGCTCGACTTCAGCGCCGACAGCTTTCGCGCCGCACAAAAGTCGCTGCGCACACCCATCGAGACACCGCTCCTCGCGCTCACGGGCGCGGAAGACGGTTGCCTGATGACCGAGCTCTACGACGTCGCCATGGACGAGCGCTTCATGAAGCGCGTGGTCGTCGAGCGCATGCTCGGTGTGGGCCACTTCCTGCATCAAGAGGAGCCCGAAAGAGTGGGCGCGCGCCTCGTCGCCTGGCTGCGCGAGCACGACTGAGCGAAAAGCGTCGAGGGCGACCGCGGTGCACCCGTGGTAGCGTGCGCGCGAGCCATGACTGCCTTCACGCCTCGCCTCGGCGACCGCAGCCTATTTCCGACCCTGAAGGCGCGCGCCTACCTCAATCACGCGGCCCTGTCGCCCCCGTCGTTGGCGGTGCTCGGAGCCGTCGAGGAGTGTCTCGGCCACCTCGCAGCGCGCGGGCTGTCCGCGGCCATCGAGCAGCGTTTCGCACGCGAGCCCCTGCGCGCGAAGCTGGCCAAGCTGATGGGTGCACGCCCCGTCGACATCGGCTTCGTGCAGAACACGACCGCAGGCGTGATCACCGTGGCGCGCTCGATTCGTTTTCGCGCGGGCGAGCGCATCCTGGTCTTCGAGGGTGAGTTTCCCGCCAACGTCACTCCCTGGCAGCTCGTGGCTGAGGATGAGCAGCTCGAGCTGTCCTTCGTGTCTCTCGCCGGCTTCTCGCGCAGCGTCGACGAGGGCTTGTTCGATCTCGAGCGCGAGCTTCTTCGCGGCGCGCGCCTCGTGGCGGTGAGCGCGGTGCAGTTTCAGACGGGCCTACGCATGCCGCTCGCGGAGATGGCGGCGCTGTGCCATCGGTTTGGGGCCGAGCTATTCGTGGATGCGATCCAAGCGCTCGGCGCCGTGCCCATCGACGTCGGCGCGAGCGAGATCGACTACCTCGTCGCTGGCGGACACAAGTTCTTGATGGGCCTCGAAGGTGCGGGTGTCCTGTACGTGCGCCCCAGGGCCCTACGCGAGCTGAGCCTCGGGCTCTCGGGCTGGACGGCCCACGAACGCGGCTTCGACTTTCTGATCGAGGGCGCGGGGCACCTGCGCTACGACCGCCCCCTCAAGCGAGAGGTGAGCTTCGTGGAGCAAGGCGCACTGAGCACGCTGGGGTACGCTGCGCTCGATGCTGCCGTCGATCTTTTGCTCTCACTCGGCGTCGAGGCGATTCACGAGCACGTAAATGGCTACCTCGACCGCCTCGAGCCCGCGCTCGAGGAGCTGGGGTGTCAGAGCGTGCGCAAGCCCGACCTCGCGCGACGATCGGCCACGCTGTCGGTCGCGCTGCCCGAGGGCACGTCGCTCAAGGCCGTAGCGCACAGCCTAAACCAGCAAGGCGTGGCCGTATCGACCCCCGACGGCTATCTGCGCTTCTCTCCCCATTGGCCCAACTCTTGGGACGAGGTACCCTTCGTCACCCAGGTCACCCGCACCGCGCTTCGAGGAGAGGCGCCACGAGATTGAGTAGCCATGCGCAAGTTGTTAGGCCAGGCGTTTCTGAAGGCCTTCGGTTGGACGACGAGCGGCGCACCCCCGTCGAATGCTTGTTATGTGATGGTCGCCGCTCCGCACACTTCGAACTGGGACTTGCCGTTCATGCTCGCGATGTCGGCCGCCATGGGCGTGCCGCTCCGCTGGATGGGCAAGCACACCCTGTTCGTCTTCCCGTTCGGCTCCCTCATGCGCGCGCTCGGTGGCATTCCGATCGAGCGTCACAAGATCAAGAACGTCGTCGAAGCGACGGCCGACAAGCTACGTGAGGCCGAGAGCCTCGTGGTGCTCGTGCCGCCCGAGGCGACGCGGGGCAAGGCCGACCACTGGCGCTCGGGCTTCTACCACATCGCCAAGGCAGCCCAGGTGCCCATCGTGCTCGGCTATCTCGACTACGCAACGCGCACGGGAGGACTCGGCCCGGCCATCATGCCAAGCGGTGACGTGCGCGCCGACATGGACAAGATTCGCGCGTTTTATGCCGACAAACGCGGCAAATTTCCCGATCTGTTCTCGACCCCGCGCCTCAAGGAAGAGGACGCGAGCTGAGCGCGCTTCACTTCGTGGTCTTTTCCTCCGAGACGACGACCTCGATGCCGTCGACCACCTGATCGCTCGGATAGACGACGACCCGATCGCCCTGCTTGGCGCCAGCTTTCACCTCGACCCAGTCGGGCGTGCGCGCCCCGATCTCGAGCACGCTGCGCTTGACCCTGCCGTCGGCGCCAAGCACGAAGGTCGACCACGATTCGCCCTCACGAAACACCGCCGCAGCCGGCGCGGCCAGGGCTTCGGGCACGAATTGGGTGCGGATGCGTGCCTCCACGCGAAAGCCATCGCCGAGGGCTGCCCAGGCCTCGGGGGGATCGAGGATGTCGAGCACCATGGCCACGCGCTGCTCCTCGACACCGAGCGCACTGCGTGTGGTGAACGCCGAGGGGTCGCGCGAGCGCACACGCGCGCGCAGTGCTTTGTCGCCGCCCCAACGCTCGATCGTCGCCTCTGCCCCGGTGGCGATCTGCACGGCGTCCGTGGTGAGCACGTCGACCACGACCTCGAGCGCGCGCGGATCACCGAGCTCGAGGATGGGAGTGCCCGGCTGCACCACGCCCTCGCTCTCCTGGTACACGCGCAGCACGCTGCCGCTCACGGGCGCCTGAAGACCTATCGCCCGCTCCTTGCTCGTCGTACCCGACATGGAGCGCACCACGGCCTGCGCTAGCGAGAGCTCGTTTTTCGCCACCTGCTCGCCCGAACGCATGGCTGCGAGCTCCTCCTCTGCGGCCCGCAGGGCGAACTCGGCCTGCTCGAGGGCTTGCTGGGAGGCGCCCGATTGGGCGCGCAGCGTGCGCAGGCGCTCGGCTTGATCGCGGGCAAACGAGAGCGCCACCTCGCCGCCCTTGGCCGCGACCCGTGAGCGCGCCACGTTGGCCTGGGCGAGGTTCACGCGCGCCAGCGCCTCGTTGCGCGTGCGCTCGTCGAGCAGCCCAGATTGCATGGGCAAAAGCTGCAGCAGCACGTCGCCCTGCTCGACGCGGTCGCCCACCTTCAAGGACAGCCGCGTCATCTGCGCGAGCACCGGCGCTGAGACGACGTAGCGCGCCTTGACCCGCGTCTTACCCGACTCCTCGATGGTGACCTCGAGGGGACGCTTGACCACGCGTCCCACGCTCACGGCCACGGGCTGGGGCACAAACCCCATGGCGATGAACGCACCGAGGCCCAGCACGACGAGGACAGCCACGATCCGAGTTGAGAGGCGTCGCCTCTTGCGCTGATCCATCCCTCACTCCCGACTCTTCAACACTTCGATCAAATCCAACTTGTCGAGCCGCCTGCGCACGAGCGCCGCGCTCAGCAGCGCCGCGATCACCGTGACGAGCACCGCGAACGAATAGGTGTGCTGCGTGATCATGGAAGGGAAGCGAAACCCCTCCGGGTCGTTTGCCGCGAGCATGCCACGCACGAGCACCTTGCCGAACCACAGGCCGAGCGGAATTCCGACGACCACCTGCACACCGAGCTCGCCGATCAGGATCGCCGAGATCTCGGCCCGCGTGAAGCCGAGCACGCGCAGACTCGCGAGCTCTCGGCCGCGCATGGACAGGGCCACGCGCGCGTTGTTGTAGACGACGGCGATGGCGATGGTGACGGCGAAGAGCGTCAGGATGAACGAGAAGGTGCCCATCGACTCGCCCGTCTGTCGCCGAAACTCGTCGATCATGAGCTGCTTGCGCATCACCGTGGCCACGCCCGGCATGTCCGTGATCTCATCCTGCACGGCCTCGATGCGGTCCTTGTCGACCACGAGCAAGGCTTCGCTCGCGCTCGGCGCCTCTCCCATCGCGCGATGGAGCTGATCGGCGTCCATGTGAATCCAGAGCGCGAACAGCTCCTTCGTCACGCCGGTCAACGTGAGCTCGAGGGGCTTGCGTTCGCCCGTGAGCGGCTGCACGACGAAGCGGTCGCCGGGACGAATGTCGAGAATCGATGCGAGGGTTTCGGTCATCATCACCGCGCCGCGCGGCATGGCGATCTCGTTGCCCACGTCGTCGAGGATCGGCCGCATGTCGTGGCGCTCGGGATGGCCCACGAGCGGCACGATGCGCTCGACGTGGCCCGAGCGCACCCGCACCTGGAGCATCGATTGCCACTGCACGTCGCGCACCCCAGGCACCGTGCTGAACCCGTGCAGAGTCGACTCGGCCCCGGGCTGGGTGAAGCTCGCAGCGATGGTCTCGCGCTGGGCCTTCTGCATGTAGAAGTCCATCAGAAAGCCCATGGCGTCCGAGAAGAACTGACCCACCACCAGAATGCCGACGGATGCGGCGATGCCGCAGGCGCTGAGCAGCATGCGTGCGGGACGGCGCATGATCTCGCGGGCGACCATGCGCGCCGCTGGCCCGAGCAGCGCAAGTAGCGCGTCGGCAATGGGCTGTTTTTGGTAGTTGGCGGGAGGCGCCGGACGCATGGCCTCCGCAGGCGGCAAGAGCACCACGCGCCGCACGGCGAGCAACGATCCCACGATGCCCGCCCCAAGGCTGACGAGGGCCGCCGTGAGCGCGAGCTCGCGCGTCAGGCGAAACACCAAGGACGGCATCCGGTAGAACTCGAGATACAGCTCGGTGAACTGCCGTCCCAGGTAGGCCCCGCCCCCGATGCCCGCGGCTGCGCCGAGCAGCGAGATGACCAAGGTCATCTGCAGGTAGTGCGCCCCCACCTCGGCGTCGGTGTATCCCACCGCTTTCAGCGTGGCGATCTGGGGACGATCGAGCTCGACCAGGCGCGACAACACGACGTTGAGCAGGAAGGCTGCGACCGCGAGGAAGATGGTCGGCGCCATGGTGGCCATGGTCTCGAGCTGGGCGAGATCTTGATCGAGAAAGTAGTGCGAGATCTGGCGCGCCCGCGCGTAGGCGCCGAGGCAACCGTAGCGATCGAGCAGACGATCGATCTCGTCGATCACCGCGTCGGTGCGCGCGTCCTTGGCCAGCTCGAACACCACGTTGTTGAAGGCGCCGCTCAGATCGTAGGCGGCCTCGGCCGCAGCCTCGGGCATCCACAGGACGGCGAAGCGACCCGGCGCGGGCGCCTGGGCGCCATTCGGCACGGCGAGCACGTACTCGGGGCTCATGACGATGCCGACCACGCGCAAGCTGCGCTCTCGCCCCTCGACGACCACCGGCAAGTGATCCCCCGGCTTGACGCCGTGGGCCCGCGCGAACATCTCGATGAGCAGCACCTCGTCGTCGCGGTCGGGATCGGGCATGCGGCCGTCGACGAGCACCACGCCATTGAGCGGGGGCCGCCCGTCGCGCGGCAAGGACACCACCTGTCCCTCGGCGGGCTCGTCGAGTGTGTCGAGCGGCACGCGGGCTCGGCCGACGACGCGCGTGTAAACGCGTGCCACGCCGTCGATCGCGGCGAGCTTGTCGGCCACCGCGTTCGGGGCACGCTCGAGCGCGGCGAAAGCATCTCCGAAGCGCTCGGTGGCGTAGTAGCCGTCGCGCACATTCACGATCGACAGCCACGTGCCGCGCAGGGTGACGAAGGCCGCCGTGCCTGCTGCCACCACGATGGCGATGGTGAGCACCGCACCGCGCATGTGCACGAGATCCCGCAGCAGCTTGAGGTGAATCGCTCTCACCAGGACAGCTCCGAGGGATCGCGGGGCGTCGCGTTCTTACGCTCGGATTGGATGCGACCGTCGGCCAACATCACCACGCGATCGGCCATCTCGCCCACGGGCGCGTTGTGCGTGATCACGGCCGTGGCCGTGCCGAGCTCGCGATTGACGCGCTTGATCACCTCGAGCACGCGCACCCCGGTGCGAAAGTCGAGGGCTCCGGTGGGCTCGTCACAGAGCAGGATGTGCGGACGCTTGGCCACGGCGCGCGCGATGGCTACGCGCTGTTGCTCACCACCCGAGAGCTGCGCCGGGAAGTGATCCATGCGCTCCTCGAGACCCACCATGGCCAGCGCGTCGCTCGCGCGCATGGGGCTGTCGACGATGTCAGTCACGAGCGCCACGTTCTCCTGCGCCGTCAAGCTCGGGATCAGGTTGTAGAACTGGAACACGAAGCCCACGTGCTCGCGACGGTAGGCGGTGAGCGTCGACTCGTTGGCCGTGGCGAGATCGCCCCCCTTGTAGAGCACGCTGCCCTCGGTCGGCACGTCGAGACCGCCGAGGATGTTGAGCAACGTCGATTTGCCGCTGCCCGAAGCCCCGAGCAACACGACGAGCTCGCCCGGATTCAGCGCGAAGTCG
>CAYNOM010000331.1:0-7118 GCA_964398415.1 uncultured Polyangiales bacterium
GATGGCGTGCAGGTCGCCCGTGAAGTGCAGGTTGATGTCCTCGGCCGGCTCCACCTGCGCCTTGCCGCCCCCGGTGCCGCCGCCCTTTCTTCCGAACACGGGGCCGAGCGAAGGCTCGCGCAGGCACAGCGCCGTGAGCACCTCACGCCGCGCGAGGGCCATGGCCAAGGCGATGCTCGTGGTGGTCTTGCCTTCGCCGAGGCTCGTCGGCGAGATGGCCGACACCAGCACGAGCTTGCCCCGCGGCGCGGTGTCGGCGAGGGCGGAGAGCTCGATCTTGGCCTTGTGACGGCCCCAGGGGATCACGTGCTTGGCGGGGACGCCCAGGTCTGCCGCCACGTCCAGGATGGGTCGCATACGCCTCGAAATCGGTAGAGAGCCCCGATGATACGCACGCTCGACCTGCGGGATGCCACGGCATTCGCTTGACCCGTGAGGAAGCCCCGCTTAAACCCAAGCCTGAGTCTTTCAAAAAATTCTGAACGCTTGGAAAGCTCGCCCCGAGGGCAGCCGAGCGAAGGGAGCACGGCGTGGCCAACCTGATTGCGGACGTGGGTGCGCGCAGCGACGGGGGCTCGGAGCATGCGCTTGCCGTGCGGTCCATGTTCGACCGCATCTCACCCACCTACGACCTGCTCAACCGGCTGCTCTCGGTCGGCATCGACAAGCGCTGGCGCAAGCGTGCTCTCGAACAGCTGGCGCGCGATCTGCCCGAGGGGGCGCTGCTCGACTCCTGCTCGGGCACGCTCGATCTGGCGCAGGCCATGGAGCAGCGTTTTTTTGGACGACGCCTCGTGGCGGCCGACTTCGCGCGCGAGATGATCGTGCGCGGACGCGACAAGGTCAGCCGCGACACCGGCCTCGCCGTGGCGGATGCGATGCGCCTGCCCGTGCAGAGCGGGGTGATGGCCGGGATGACGTGCGCCTTCGGCATGCGCAATCTGACGAGCCCGGAGCAGGGCCTCGCCGAGGCCTACCGCGTGCTCAAGCCCGGCGGCATCTTCGTGGTGCTCGAGTTCTATCGCCCCGCGAGCCTCGCGATGCGCCTGTTTCACGCGGTCTACGCCCGCTTCGTGCTGCCCACCGTCGGCTTTCTCGTCTCTCGCGACAAGGAGGCCTACGGCTACCTGGCCCAGTCGATGCGTGGCTTCTACACCCGCACGGAGTTTGAGTCTCTCGGGCGCAAGGTCGGTTTTTCCGAGGTTTCGGGCGAAGACCTGAGCTTCGGCATCGCCTCTCTCATTCGTTTCGTGAAGTGAGGCCATGACAGCCCGCCTGAAGCGCATCGTGGTCGGCATCAGTGGCGCCTCCGGCTCGCCCTATGCCGAGCGGCTGCTCGAGCTCTTGTCGTCTGAGCCCCTGCGACACAGCGTCGACACCAAGGTCGTGCTCTCGAGCACCGCGCGCGAGGTGTGGGACCACGAGTGTCCGCGTTCGATCGAGTCGTTTGGGCTTCCCATCTACGGCGGACGCGACTACACCGCGCCCTTCGCCAGCGGCTCGAGCGCCCCCGACGCGATGGTGGTGATCCCCGCCTCCATGTCGACCATCGCGCGGCTTGCCTACGGCATCAGCGACAACCTGCTGACGCGCGCAGCGGACGTGGTGCTCAAGGAGCGAAAGCGCCTCGTCGTGGTGCCGCGCGAGACGCCGTACTCGGACGTTCACCTCGAAAACATGCTCAAGCTGACGCGCTCGGGGGCCCTCGTGCTGCCGGCGTCGCCTTCGTTTTACGGCAAGCCCCAGAGCGTAGCGGAGCTCGTCGACACCGTGATCGCGCGCCTGTGTGATCACCTCGGCATCGAACATCGCCTCGGCCGTCGCTGGGGACAAGACGTCAACCTGGAGAAGCGCCCATGAGCCGGCTCGATCAAATCGCAGACAAAGTGGAGCGCGCAGAACGCCTCGATTTCGACGACGGCATGGCCCTGTTCATGTCTCACGACCTGTTGCGCATCGGCCAGCTCGCAAACCTGGTGCGCGAGCGCATGCACGGCGATCGCACGTTCTTCAACGTCAACATGCGCTTCGAGGCCACGAACGTCTGCGAGGCCGCGTGTCGTTTCTGCGCGTTCCAGAAGCTCGAGGAGGGCATGCCCGGAGCGCACACCACGACCCACGAGCGCGCCTGGGCCGAGCTCAAAGACTTCCCCGATCCGCGCCTGACCGAGCTGCACATGGTGAACGGGCTCAATCCGCATCTGCCCTTCGAGTGGTACGAAGACCTGCTCCGGGGCTGGAAGCGCGTGCGACCGAACGTGCACCTCAAGTGCTTCACGGCGGTCGAGATCCACTACTTCGCCCAGAAGTTCGGCATGTCCTACGAGACGGTGCTGAAGCGCCTCATGGACGCGGGGCTCGGCTCGATGCCTGGCGGTGGCGCAGAGATCCTCGACGAGGGCGTGCGTCGGCGCATCGCCCAGGGCAAGGCGAGCGGACAGGAGTACCTCGAGGTGCACCGCGTGGCCCATCGCCTCGGCCTCCGCACCAACACGACGATGCTCTACGGCCACATCGAGACCTTCGAGCAAAGGGTCGACCACCTGCTCCAGCTGCGCGCGCTGCAGGATGAGACGCGCGGCTTTCAGTGCTTCATCCCGCTCGCCTTTCACAACGAGAACAACGGCCTCGAGCGGCTGCCCGAGCCCACGGCCGTCGACGATCTGAAGACCCTCGCCATCAGCCGCCTGATGCTCGACAACTTCGATCACATCAAGGCGTACTGGGTGTCGATGGGCCCCGACGTGGCGCAGATGGCCCTGCGCTTCGGCGCCGACGACATCGACGGCACGATCATCCACGAGACCATCTACCACTCGGCCGGCAGCGAGGTGCCCATGGCGATGGCACGGGGCGACCTGATCCGCTTGATCCGCGAGGCCGGCCGCGTGCCGGTGGAGCGCGACACGCTGTATGGCATCGTCGAGGAGCTGCCCGCGCGAGAGCCCGAGGCGTCGTTGAAGCTCAAGGAGCGCAACAAGCGTCGCCTCGAGATCGCGAGCGTATGATGCAGCTTCAGACCCACGACAGCCGTGCCACGCGCGAGCTCGAGCCCAGAATTCAAGGGGTCACGTACCTCAACGCCTGGCCCGTTCTCTATGGCCTGATGCTCGGCAAGGAGCCCGAGCGCCTGCGCATGGCATTGCCCTCGGTGCTGGCCCAGCGCCTTTTGGCGCGCGAGGTCGAGCTCGCCCTCGCACCCGTGGCGACGCTCGCCTTGCGCGACGGCTTCGAGGTGGCGCGCGGCATCTGCATCGGTGCCGATGGCGACGTCGCCTCGGTGTTGATCGTTGGAGATCGACCGATCGAGGAGCTCGAGCTTCTGCTGCTCGACACCGCGAGCCGCACCAGCGTGGTGCTCGCCCAGCTCGTGGCGCAGCACCTGCGAAAGGGTAGGGCCATCGCCACCGAGCCCGCCGATCACCTGCGCATCGCGCGCGAGGTGTCGGGGGCCACGGGCGCCGTGATCATCGGCGATCAGGCGCTGTCGCTGCGCCATCGCTTTCCCCATGTGCTCGATCTCGCTGCTGCCTGGAAGGCCTGGACGGGCTTGCCGTTCGTGTTCGCGGCCTGGATCGGCCAGGCGGGGGTGATCGACGATCACGTCTCCGACATGCTGAGCCACTCGCTCGAGTACGGCCTCGCAGCCCGCCGCGACATCGCGCACATGTGGGCCGCGCAGCACGGCGGAGAGCCCGCGAGCTTCGAGCACTACCTCACGCACAACATCCGCTACCGGCTCGACACGAGCTACCTGGCGGGGCTGTCCGAGTTCTTCGCGCGTGCAGAGCGCGCGGGGCTCTTGCCCAACGTGCGCTACGCGTTCGCAGGGTCCGGCGCATGAGCCTCGTCGGCTTCGAGGGCGCGTGGCTATTGCCCTGCGCGCCGGGCACGCTGCCGATCGAGGCGGGCGCCGTGGTGTTTGATCGTGAGGGCCGCGTGCGCGGTGTCGGGCCGGCGCGAGACCTGCGCGCGCGCTTCGCCGAGGCCAGGTGGTCGGTCGAGCCTTCGATCTTGCTGCCCGGGCTCGTCAACGCCCACACCCACCTCGAGCTCTCGGCGCTACGCGGGCAGACGCGCAGCGGCGGCGGCTTCGGGCCGTGGGTCTCGAGCATGATGGAGGCGCGCGCGCGTCTTCGCCCTGAGCTCGATCTCGAGGCCATCGACGCCGCCGTATCCGAGCTGCTCCGCGCAGGCACCGTGGCCGTGGGCGAGGTGACGAACACCCTCGCGAGCGTCGAATCCCTCGGGTCAGCGCCACTGCTTGGGCGCGTGTTTCACGAGATCTACGGCCTGAGCCAGGCCAGCGCGGCACAGATGTTGAGCGCCGCAGAGGCCGCCCGAGATCGCCTCGGAAGCGTGCCCACGAATCTCAGCTACGCGCTGTCGCCGCATACGCTCTACTCCCTGCATCCGCAGAGCGTGCGCGAGCTCGTGGCGCGTGTGCGGGTCGACGGCGCGCGGATGAGTCTGCACCTGTCCGAGCACGTGGCCGAGCGCGCGTTCTTGCGCGACTTCAGCGGCCCCTTCGCCGAGTACCTGACGAGCCGTGGTGTGCCCGCGCCCGACTTCGCGCCACCGGGGCTTTCGCCCATCGCCTATGCCGAACAGCTCGGCGTGCTCGGTCCGGACGTGATCTGCGTGCACCTGTGCGCGGCGCAGCGGGACGAGCTGTCGCGGGTGAAGGCGGCCGCCGCGCCGAGTGTGCTCTGTCCGCGCTCGAACCTGTTCATCGAGCTCAAGCTGCCGCCGCTCTACGACATCCTCGAGGTGGGCCTTCTGCCGGGCCTCGGCAGCGACTCCCTGGCGTCGAACACCACGCTCGACGTGCTGCAAGAAGCGGCCGCACTGCGCGACCGCTTTCCCGAGGTCGACCCCTACCTGCTCGTGCAGATGGCCACGCACTACGGTGCCCTGGCGCTCGGCCTCGAGCATCGCGTCGGCTCGCTGCGCGAGGGGCTCGCACCGGGCCTCGTTGCGATCGATGTCAGCGCGCCCGTCGACGACCCCGCACGGCACCTGTTGCGCTTTGCGACCGCGCCGCGTCGCGTGCTCGCGCGTGCCGCCATGCCCACGTTTGACCATCCCCTCGGAGCTGCACCATGACCCCCTCGGCCCTTCGCCACGTCGGCTCGCTCGTCAAGTTCAGCCACACGATCTTCGCGTTGCCATTTGCGCTTGCGGCCGTCGTGCTCACGCTGCCTCTCGCCGAGGTGACGCTGCGCAAGGTGCTGCTCATCGTGCTGTGCATCGCTGCGGCCCGCACGGCGGCCATGGCCTTCAACCGCCTCGTCGACCGCGACATCGACGCGCAAAACCCTCGCACCCGTGATCGCGAGATTCCAAAGGGGCTGCTCAGCGTGGGCTTCGTGCGTGCCCTGGTGCTGGTGTCTTGTGTGGTGTTCGTGGTGGGTGCGGCGCTGCTCGGAACCTTGCCGCTCTTGCTCAGCCCCCTCGCGCTCGCGCTCGCGCTCGGCTACTCGTACATGAAGCGCTGGAGCAGCCTGTGTCACCTCGCGCTCGGCGCGGCCATCGCCTTCGCGCCGGGTGGCGCTTGGATCGCAGTGGGGGCCCCCATGGGGCCTGCACCCTGGCTGCTCGTGCTGGGTGTCGCGACCTGGGTGGCCGGCTTCGACATCCTCTATTCGCTGCAAGACGAGGCCTACGATCGCGGCGCCGGGCTCAACTCGATCCCCGTGCGCCTCGGCACCGTGGGGGCCCTGTGGGCGAGCGCGCATGTGCATGTCGTCACTGTGGCGGCCCTGCTCTTCGTCGGCCTCGTGCTCGCGCGCGGCGCCTATTACTACGCGGGGGTGGCCTTGATCGCGGTGCTGCTCGCCTACGAGCACTCGCTGGTGAAGCCGGGTGATCTGAGCAAGATCGACAAGGCCTTCTTCGATCTCAACGGCTACGTGAGCGTGGGTTTCTTCGCGTGTACCCTGCTCGATCACGTGCTGTGATCGCCACACCGTGAGCAAAACCCTGCTCGAGAGCAGCATCGAGGCTGCACGGGCGCGCGAGCGCATCACGTCGCCGAACGAGCGTCGCGCGCGCGGCATCGTGCACACCCCCGCCGAGCTTGCGCGCTGGGCTCTCGGGCGGGCGGCCGAGCTCGCGAAGACCGAGCTCGGGTTGCCCTCGCTCTTGTGCGACGAGAGCGTGATCCTCGACCCGGCGCTCGGCACGGGCGTGTGGCTCGCGGCGGTGCTGGAGCGTGCAGCCGGGGCCGCGATGGGCGGCATGATGCTCGGCTTCGACGTCGATGCAGACGCGCTTTCGGCGACACGGGCCGAGCTCGAAGCGCGGGTCCGAGCGCTTCAGAGCACACTCGTCCTGCACGCGCAAAACACACTCGGCATCGCGGACCCGTGGCCCGAAGGGGCGCGCGATCGGGTGCGCATCATCGTCGGCAACCCGCCGTGGGCGGCGCGCTCTGCGAGTCGGGGCACGAGCCTGAGCGATGGCTGGCTCAAGGATTTTCACGTCGATGCCGAGGGGGCGCCGCTCGGCGAGCGTCGCGTGGGCGTGTTGTCGGACGACTACGTGCGCTTTTTCCGCTGGGCCATCGAGCAAGTGCGAAGCGCGCCGCGCGGTGCGTTGCTCTGCTTCGCCACGAACTCGTCCTTCTTGGATGGCCCCGTGCATCGCGGGATGCGCGCACGGCTGCTCGAAACCTTCGATCACCTCGAAGTGCTCGATCTCGGTGGCAACGCCCTCGTGCCCCAGGGCGACGCGCGAGATGAGAATCTGTTCGGTGTGCGCGTGGGCGCCTGCGTCACGCTCGGTGTGCGGCGCGAGATGCGGCCTCAGCCATGCGCATCGCGGCTCGGTCGCATCGCCTACCAACGGCTGAAGGGCAGCCGCGCAGCCAAGCTCGCGGCGCTTGCGCAAGCAGAGCTCGCCGAGGGGCAGAGCGTCACCCCAAGCGCCCCGCTTCTGTGCTTCGTACCGCGCGTGGCGAGCGAGCTGTCTCGCGCGCGTAGCTTTTCGCTCTCGGAGGCCTTCGTGTTCCATCGCGAAGGCGTGCAGACGAACCGGGACGCCCTGGTGACGGCTGGCGATGCCGAGGTGCTGCTCGGGCGACTCTTCGACATCGCCGAAGGGCGTATCGCGCTCAC
>CAYNOM010000332.1:0-7116 GCA_964398415.1 uncultured Polyangiales bacterium
GTGGGGCCCTCGACTCGGGCGCCACGTGCATCAACGAGGAGATGAAGCTGGCGGCCGCCCTGGCCCTGGCCGACTTGGCGCGCGAGGGCGTTCCAGACGCGGTCGAGCGCGTCTACGGCGGTGCCGCCCTGCGCTTCGGACCCGAGTACATCATCCCGAAGCCCTTCGACCAGCGCGTGCTTTACTGGGTGGCCCCTGCGGTGGCGAAGGCCGCCATGGACAGCGGCGTGGCGCGCGAGAAGCTCGACCTCGCGGCCTATCGCGCGAAGCTGATTCGCACGCTGTCGCCCACCAGCAAGCTGATGTGGAACATCACGAGCCTCGCGAAGCGTGACCCGAAGCGCATCGTGTTTTGCGAAGGCCAGGAGGGGAAGGTGCTGCGCGCCGCGGCGATCGTGCAGGAGGAGGGCATCGGCCGTCCGATCCTGATCGGCCGCCCCGACCGCATCGAGGCACAGGCCCAGGAGCTCGGCGTCGATCTATCGGGCATGGAGATCGTCGAGACGCGCACCGACAAGCGCATGGACGAGCTCGCAGACAGTCTCCACGCGCTGCGCGCCCGCAAGGGCATCACGCGCTACGACGCCCTGCGCCTGTTGTCGCGGCGCCGCACCTACTTCGGGCTGATGATGCTGCGCCACGGCTACGCCGACGTGGTCGTCTCGGGGCTGACCCACCGCTATCCCGACACCATCACGCCAGCCCTCGAGGTGATAGGCGTACGTCAGGGCGTCAGGCGCGCTTGCGGTACGCACCTCGTGATCGACGATCGTGAGGTGCTGTTGCTGGCGGACACGACACTGAACGTCGATCCCGATGCCGAGACCCTGGCCGAGATCGCGCTGCATGCCGCAGAGGCCGCCGAGCATCTGGGCCTCGAGCCACGGGTCGCGATGCTGTCGTTTTCGACCTACGGCAGCGCGCCGCACCCGGCCTCGCGTAAGGTCGCCGAGGCCGCCGCGCTCGTGCGCAAGAAGCGCCCCGACCTCAACATCGATGGCGAGCTGCAGGCCGATGTGGCCCTGAGCGAAGCGCTTCGTGGGCCATACCCTTTTTCGACGCTCAAGGGGACGGCCAATGTGCTCGTCTTCCCGACCCTCGACGCCGGCAACATCGCCTACAAGATCCTGCACGCCACCACAGCTCACGCCGTCATCGGCCCGATCATGCTCGGCATGCACAAGCCCGTGGCGCTGCTGACGCCGTCGAGCACGGTCGACGACATCGTGCACCTGACGACCATCGCCGCCTCCCGTGCCATCGATGGTCGAGTGCGTCTGGCCGCTGAATAGGCTCGGGCTCTGGTAGACTGCGGGCCGTGGCAGACACAGGGCAGATTTCGGCGTGGGCGCTGACGAACGTCGGCCGAGTACGTGATCACAACGAGGACGCGTTCCTCGTCGATGAGGAGCTCGGCCTGTTTGCCGTCGCGGACGGCATGGGCGGGCACGCGGCGGGGGAGGTGGCGAGTCAGCTCGCGCTCGACACCTTCCGCAACTTCATCGCCGCCCATGGCGATCGCGTGTCGGGCGTGCGCAACGACTCGAGCGATCGCGAGGCGCGGCGTCAGGCGCTGCGTTTGATGGAGGACGCGGCCCAGGCAGCCTGCGCGGCTGTGTTTCAGGCGGGGCGCGACGACGAGACCAAGCGCGGTATGGGCACGACGCTGTGCGCCATCTTGGCCGTGGGCAATCACGCCTTCATCGCCCACGTGGGCGACTCGCGCATCTACCTCGTGCGCGACGACAAGACCCATCAGCTCACGCAGGACCACTCGCTGCAGAACGAGCTGCTCAAGCGCGGCCGGCTCTCGGCCGAGGAGATCGATCGCGTCAAACAGAAGAACGCGCTCACCCGCGCCATCGGCGTTTACGAGAGCGTCGAGGTCGACACGCTCGATCTCGACATCATCGCGGGCGACAAGGTCGTGCTGTGCTCTGACGGCCTGAGCGGCTACCTGCGCAAGGGCGAGCTCACCTCGATCCTCGAGGGGCCCGCCGAAAAGGCTCCCCAGCGTCTCGTGGCCCTCGCGAACCAACGCGGGGGGCAGGACAACATCACGGTGCTGGTGCTCGCAGCGCCCGAGGGTGGCGCCGCTGCCGCGCGCACGGAGCTCGCGAAGCTCAAGATCGAGACGCTGCAGGCCGTGCCTCTGTTCCGCTACCTGAACTACCAGGAGCTGATGAAGGTCTCCGGGCTCATCGACATGCGCCACTTCGTCGCCGACGAGGTCATCGTCGAAGAGGGCCAGACTGGCGAAGAGTTGTTCATCGTGCTCACCGGCCGGGTGCGCGTGCACAAGGACGCCCAGACGCTCGTCGAGTTCGGCGAGGGCGAGCACTTCGGCGAGATGGCGCTCATCGACCGCGAGCCGCGCAGCGCCACCGTGACGGCCACCGAAGACACGCGCCTGCTCGCGATGCAGCGCTCCGACTTCTTCCACGTGATCAAGCACGAGCGCGATCTGGCCGTGAAGCTGCTGTGGCAGTTCTTGGGTGTGCTGACATCTCGTCTTCGCACCACGTCGCGTGAGCTCGGCGCGGCGCGCGGTCAAGATCGCACCATCGAGCTGCTCGACCTCGACGAGCTTGCGGCCGCGGAGGAGCCCGAGTCGGGCGAGCTCGATCTCGAAGAGCTCGACTTCGAGGAAGAGGCGTGAGGCGTCCTGCGGCCCGGGGGCTCGTCCTCGGCCTGCTGCTCGCTTGTTCGAAGCCGGAGCCAGCGCCGGAGCCCGCGGTCGAGGGGCCCGCGCGAGAGGTCGAGCCCGTCACGACACCCCGCGAGTCGCGCCCCACGGGGCCGCGTCCGATCGAGTTCCTCGGCGCCATCACCACAGAGCCGCGCCTCGTGCGCAATCAGCCGCTGCTGCCGGGGCAAGTGCTGGCCTTGTCCGAACAGGCTTTCATCGTGCTCGACTTCGCGGGCGACACACGGGTGCGCGTCACGGGGCCTGCATTGCTCGCGGTGACGCCAGGGGATCAGAGGGCGCTTCTGCTTCAGGACGGCGTCGTCAGCATCGACGTGCCGCCTGCACCGCGTGAGGCAGCCGAGGGCTTTTGGCTCGCCACGCCGGCCCTGCGGGTCGACCTGGGCGCGAGCGCCCACTGCGTGGTGCGCGCGGAGGCCGATGGCACCACGGAGATCGCCATGGCCGGCGGCACCGCACAGCTGCTCGCGGCCGAAGGCGGGGCTCTGCTCGAGCCCCGGCGTCTCGATGCAGGCCAGACCCTCGGGATCGACGCCCAGGGGCGGGTCTCCACGGGCACGGGCGGATCGCGGATGCGCGAGCTGAGTGAGGCCCTGATCGCCGAGCATCGGGTCCACCGGGCGCGTGCCCCAGTTTCGCCGGCCCAGGTGCGAGCGCGGATGCTGTCTCGACTTTTCAGCGCCCTCGATGCGCTCGACCAGGAGCTCGCCCGACAGCGCACCCTCGACACGCAGCACCGCGCGGCCGTCTCGGAGAAGAGCGACGAGGCGCCCCGTTTGCAGCGCGAGATCGCCGCACACGGGGCGCGCCTGTTCAGAGCCAAGAGAAGCGCCCGCGCGACCCTGGCTTTCTTCGAAGCCGCATGGCTCGTCCATCCCGACGCTGCCGCCGAGTCCGTCGATGCTCGGGTGCCGAGCCTGAGGGCCCGTGCGGCGCGCCTTCTGCCCTGAGTGGGGGAAGCGCGCTTGACGCTCCTCGGGAGCGCTGCCTATGCTCGCGGCGCGATGCGCGTATCCACTGTTCTTTTCGCTGCGTGTGCGGCTCTGGGGGGGCCTCTCACGCCGGCATTCGCGGACGAGCCTCCGTTCCGCTTGATGCGCGAGAATTCGTCGTACACCGACGTGATCGACGCGGCCGAACGGGACGATCCCTTCGATCTCAACGCGCACGTGGGCTTCACGCGCTCGACCGACACCGGGACGATCCAGCGTGAGTACACGGACGAACGCGGCGAGCGCAAGCGCACGTCCATCGCCGACAGCGAGCGGTTGACGAGCTCGTTGATGTTCGGTCTCGACATCGGGCTGTTCCAAGATCTGATGGCCACGGTGCGGCTGCCTTTGATCTTGAGCGACGCACGCTCGCTGTCTTTGCCAGGTGGCAAGAGCGCGGCCGACGTGCAGCGCCGCCTCACCGATCCGAACGACTACCCGGCGATCGATCCCAGGTTCACGCAGCGCACGCCCGGAGTGCTGTTCGACGTGCCCTTTGACTCGCCCACGCGCGCGGGCTTCGACTACATCGGCATCGGGGTGACCTGGGGCATCCTGAACCAGATGCGCGATGCGCACTTCCCGACGTGGGTGCTCGCCCTCGAGGGCCGGCGCGCCATCGGCACGCCGCTCAAGCCCTGCGGCCAGTTCGGCGGGCAGACGATCTGCGGCGCGGCCACGGGCCAGGATGCGAACGCCGACGGCAGCGACGACGGCACGGCGACCGATTTCGCGGGTGAGTCAGCGGGCTCGAGCCGGGGCCTGAGCGGCTTTCAGGCCGAGACGCGCGCATCGTATCGCTATCGGTATCTCGAGCCCTATCTCGGGTTGGGCTTTCTGATCGAGTGGGCGTCGACGGCCGAGAAGTACTTCAACCCCACGGGCAAGCTCGATGGTGTGCTCAACACGCTGCCGAGCCGCACCGCCACGGCCACCGTCGGCACCGCGATCATCCCCTGGGAGAACCGCGCACGCTTTCAGCGCTTCGCGCTCGATCTGCGGCTCAACGGCGCCTACCTGTCGGAGGGTCACGACTACAGCGCGCTCTACGACGCGCTCGGCACGTCGGGCCACGCCGAGCTCTCACGGCCAAACCGCGAGGGCTGGGCCGTCGGCGAAAACGGACGGTGGGACGACCCCAACGACCCGGCCGCCTTCGACGATGAGTTCACCGGCGCCAAGGTACCGTTCTACGGGCTCACCGACATCCAATCGCGGCTGCGCTACGGCCTGCGCGTGGGGCTCGAGATGCAGGCGGCGCGGTACGTGCGCTTCAGCTTTGGCTCGGCCATCAACTGGGTCTCGGCCCACGCGATCACGTTCGCCGATCCTTGTAACCCCAACGTCAGCGATGCGACCCGCCAGGACGGTTTGCGCGGCAGCAGCTGTGCTCCGGGCATCGTCAATCCGGCCCAGCGGCCCACGGTCGACGCGCCGGGGCGCCGCTTCTGGATGACTCAGGAGCTCATCGTGGATGTTTACGCCACGGCCACCGCGCAATTTTAGCGAGCACGCTGTCGTCGGGCGAAGGGGGTGGCATCGAGGTCATGCTTCCGCTCTTTCGCAGCTTCACCTCGACGCCGGCCTGAATCAGCGGCGGGCAGATCTCACGCAAGCGCGAGACGTGCATGTTGCGTCCCAACAGGCGCGGCGCCGTTTGCACCGCCTCCATCGCATCGCGTAGCGGCAGGTGCAGCAGGCGGGCGATGCTGTCGGCTGCGTGGGCGCTGTCGCCGTGCACCGCCATCAGCCACAGATCGGCGCGCGTGATCTCGGGATGTCCCCTGAGCTCCTCGTCGGGGGGCGGGGCGGTGGAGCGCACGCTGCGCATGGGCACGGCGAGCTCGACGGGTGCATGGGAGCCCTCGGGCTCGTCGAGCCAGCGCGTCGACATCTGCTCGAGCGCGACACCGTCGTTGGGCATAGGCGGCACCGAGCCCGTAGGCCGCGGCGGCAGGCTCGGCGCGATCGACGGTGTATGGCCGAAGGGCACGGACGAGTGGGTTCGTTCTGAAACTTTACGCAGCTCTACCGTCGCGCCCAGGGCTTCGAGCGCGAAGCGGTAGCGCTCGGCTGATTCGTAGTCTTGCGAAGCCTTGACCACGCGCGGCAGCCGCTGCACCAGCGTGATCGCCGCGGCTGGGTCGAGCCCAAACTCACGTACGAGACCCTCGAGCGCCGAGCGCACCCGTTCGGGTGAAAAGCTGTGCACGATCACGTCGTAGCGCTGCTCGTCGTGTTCATCGTGTTCATGCACGGCGGAACCCTACTTGCGGAACGCGTGCTCGCGGTAGAAGCGCAGCTCTTCGATGCTCTCGCGAATGTCGTCGAGAGCGCGGTGTGCGTTCTTCTTCTGAGGGATGGAGAGGTCGGGGTACCAGCGCTTCACCAGTTCCTTGACGGTGCTGACGTCGACGGTGCGGTAGTGCAGCCAGGCGGACAAATCGGGCATGTAGCGATCGATGAAGCGCCGATCGTGGCTCACGGAGGAGCCGCAAAGAGGGCTCTGTCCTTTGTTCGTGAGCTGTCGCAGAAAGTCGAGCGTCTGCAGCTCCGCGCCGCGCACCCCCACGGTGGAGGCTTTCACGGCCGCGGTCAGGCCACTTTGCCCATGGTGACGCGTGCACCACTCGTCCATGGCATCCAGCACGGGATCGGGCTGGTTGACCACGATATCGATGCCCTCACCCAGCTCGTTCAGATCGCCATCGGTGACGATGCAAGCGATCTCCAGGATCTCACAGCGCTCTGGATCGAGGCCCGACATCTCCATGTCGATCCAGATGAGCGCGGGCTGGTTCTTTTGCGGCTGCTCGTCAGACATCCTTCCCCACAGTCTTGCACGGGTTGGGCTCGGCGCGAAAGGCTGGGCCTACTCTTCGGGGCCCCAGTAGGCGTCGAACAGGGCTTCGGCGGCGTCGAGCATGATGGGGCCCGGATCGTCCAGCAGCGGGCCGTCGAGCTCGACGACGCGACCCTGGCCTGTACAGGGTCTCAGGGCCGAGAGCCCGGCGTGACGACACACCACGGCGGCCATCCCGCGTTTCGTGAGCAGCACCTCCGGGTCGAGCGAGAGCACCTGCTCGGGGCTGAGCTCGGGCCAGCCCTCGAAACCGGCTTCGGCGGCCACGTCGACAAGCCCCGCATGTTCGATCACGTCGTGGTAGCTGGTGCGACCTGCCCCGCCATACAGGCGGTCGGCGTAGACGCTGAGGTACAGGGCCTTGGGCCGTTGACCCTCGGGGAGGGTGTGTGCGATGCGCGCCATGCGTTGGGCGAGGGTGCGTGCGTAGCGCTCGGCGCGCTCGGGCTCGCCGATCAGAAGGCCTATCGCGCGAATGTTGGGGAGCAGCGTGTCGAGCCCGCGCATGTGACCGAGATCGAATCGCGCAACGCATCGCGATTGTGCGTGGTCTT
>CAYNOM010000333.1:0-7111 GCA_964398415.1 uncultured Polyangiales bacterium
TTGTCCGTGAGCAAGTTGTCCGTGCCGCCCGCCCCGCCGCCAGAGCCGAGAAGAAGTCGTGAGACGTCCCCCACGCTCGCGCCGGGTCGACCACCGCCGATGCCGCTGCAGTCGGCCACGCTGCCGGCGATACCCACGCTGCCGTGGCCACCTCCCCCACCCGGCGAGCCGCTCTGGCGGCACCCCATGCCATCACCGAGACCACCGCCACCGCCGCCGGCATTCGGCTGCATCGACGCCACGCCGAGCCCTCGGATCGACTCGCCCTGCGCGCCCGTGGTGGACGGCAGCGTCGTGGGCGAGCCGCCCTGATAACCGAGCCCCGTCACGTCGCCGCTGCCGTCGAGGCGGAGCGTGCCGAGCACGCGCATGGCGAGCACGCCTCCGAGCACTCCATCCCAGGTACGCGCGGTGAGTCTTGCGCCGCTCTCGACCAGAACATCGCCGTAGCGCGGCACCCGCATGAGCATCACGCGCTGCTGACTCTGCGCCGTGCCGATCTGCGAATCGTCCGCCGCTGCCCCATAGAGCTTCCGCTTGTTCGACATGAAGAGCACCTCCGAGCCCGTCGCGCTCTCGATGCGCAAGAGCTCGAAGTTGCCAACGTTGGCGCTCGCGGAAGCTGTGCCCTGCAAGTGGATCAACAACACCTCGTCGCCCGTGGCGAGACAGCCCGGGCCCGGCGACGTGGAGAGCACGGCACGCCTCATCGTGAGCTCGGTGACGGCGTAGCTGACCATGTCGCCCCCCTCCGGACAGGTCCGATCGCCCGTGTTCACGAAGCTCAGGTTCGTGTCCGCGCTCAAGATCACGTCGAAGCTGGGCGAAACGACGCTCGCGTCGGAGCCCGCATCCGGGTCCGCGTGGCCGGCGTCAACGTGCCCAAGCGTGGACCCGTCTCCCAGCGCAGCATCGCCCACGGCGTCAAAGCCCAATCGTCCGCAGGCGAAGCAGAGGGAAGCCAGAAGCGATGCGCCCAGGGCAACCCGCATGCGCTCAGTTTGCCCGAGACCGGATGTGCGCGTCCATGCGCACACAGCCCCTCACCGATGGCGCCCCATGCGCTCGTGACTCGACACCCAGTCGAGCGAGGAGATGGCGGCGCCGAGTGACAGCTCGCCGGCGAGCGCCACGCCCGCGATGATCTCCGCGAGCTTGTTGACGCTGCCGCGCTCGGTGCAACCGAGGATGCGCAAGCACTCGCGCTGCGTCGGCAGGCCCGTGCCCCCGCCATGGGTCGCGACGATCAGCGAAGGGATGGTCAGAGACAGGTACAGGTCTCCCGCTTGGGTGACCTCGGTGTACAGGATGGCGGCCGAGCTCTCGGCCACGTTGGCGACGTCTTGACCCGTGGCGATGAACATGGCCGTGATGCCATTCGGCGAGTGGGCCCCGTTGTTGCTCGCCCCCGAGAGGATCGCGCCGATGGTGCCGAGGCCTGCGTGATAGTCGAGCTGCTCGGGCGTGACCCGCATGTGCTGCACCAGGAGATCCCGTGCAATCGTGGCCTCTGCCGTCACGCGCTTGCCACGCGTGTGCATGATGTTGACGTGGGAGTGCTTCTTGTCGGTGGCGAGATTCGCCTCGAGGTAAAAGCCGCGAATGTCCTTGGCGTGCGACACGATCCACTCACAGGCCGCGAAGGTGGCTCGTCCAACCATGTTCTGCCCTGCGGCATCACCCGTGCTGAAGTTGAAGCGCAGGAAGGCGAACTTGTTGCTCAGGTAGCGGTCGATGTAGAGCAGCTTCGCGGTGCTCGACGTGGCCTCGGCGACGCGCCTGATGTCCGCCATGTTGTCTTCGATGAAGTGGCCGAAGTCGCGCGCCTCACGGGCCGAGTCGAAGATGAACACGGGCGCACGCTGCATGGCATCGGCCGACACCGTGCATTTCACCCCCCCGGCCAGGTTCAACACCTTGATGCCGCGATTGTACGAAGCGACGAGCGTGCCCTCCGTGGTCGCCATGGGTACGAGAAACTCGCCGCGCGCGTGCTCTCCGTCGATGTGAATGGGCCCCGCAAAACCCATCGGCACCTGCGCCACACCCGTGAAGTTTTCGATGTTGCCGCGCACGCTCGAGGGGTCGAACGAGAAGCGCGTGATGTGCTCGAGCGCGACGCCCGTGTACTCTTCGACGAAGCGCTGTCTCGCGCTCACCAAGTCCTGCGTGTAGTCGTCCTGATCGCGATGGGGAATGCGCACGGCGCGCGGCTTCTCTTCGCCGTCGCCGAGCACGTCCTCCACCTCGATGCTCAGCGCGCCGAACTCGCGGCTCTCCACCAAAAGCACGAGCTCATGGTGCCCGCGCTCGAGCGGCGCCCTGTGCGCACGCAGCGTCACCTTGGCGCGCACGGGCAGCACGAGCGGCGCACCAAACGCTTCTGCCGCACGCGTCTCCCCCTCATGCACGGACAGCATGAGCCCTGCGAGCGGCACGGCCTGACCGTCGATGCTCAAGCTGTGCACGGCCGTGACCGTCACCTCGAGCAAGCGATTTTTGAGCTCGAACTGCACGCCCTCGCCCGTGTTGCGAAGCGAGCCGAAGGTGTAGAGCTGCCTGAGAAGCTGACGCGGAATACCCATGGAGACCCCCGAGCGTCCAAGAAGTAGACACGCCCGAAGCGATCGCACCTCGGACATCGCGAGGCCGGCCGCCGCGCCGTTCGCGCGCTATACGAGCGGCGTGAGCGCCCCCTACGATCCCGTCCTCTACGCCCTCGTTCATCAGGGCACCCCCGGCGACCTCGAGCTGTATCTCGCGGCCTGCGCGGGGGCCAAGCGGGTGCTCGAGCTCGGCTCGGGCTACGGTCGCGTGAGCCTCGCGCTCGCCGAGCAGGGCAGCTCGGTGTGGGGTGTAGAGCTCGACCCAGGGCTGCTCGCGCTCGCCGAAGCCAGGCGCGCCGAGCTCCCGCCCGAGATCGCCCGCCACGTGCACTTCCAGCGTGGTGACATGCGCGCCCCCGACGTCGCGGGCCCCTTCGATCGCGTGATCATCCCCTTCAGCGGCCTCTACTGTCTGCAGAGCGACGACGAGGTCGTGGCCTGCCTGAGCGCAGCGCGAGCCCTGCTCACCGACGAAGGCGCGCTCATCTTCGACGGCTACGCCGCCGACGGCTTCCACCACGAGTGCCTGCCCGAGGACTACCCCGACGACAAGCTCGATCACGTCGCGCTGATCGCCGCAAACGGCGTGGTGTACGACGTCTACGAGCGCTCTTCGTGGGACCGCGACGCGCAGCGCATGGTGGCCACCTACGTGCACCGCCCCGATGGCGGAGGCGCGGACATCGAGCACCAGATCGCGCAGCGCTATCTGCTCGCGAGCCAGCTCGAGCCCCTGCTCACGCAGAGTGGCCTTGGCTTGAGCGAGCTCAGGGGTTCCTTCGACGGGGCCGCCTACGACGAAGACAGCGAGGTGATGGTCGTCGTCGCTCGCCCGTTGAGTCGCTGAAGGCTAGAGCCGCGCGAGCGCGCCTGCTACCGTGCGCGGCATGACCACCGTCCACGACTTCACCCTCACCACCATCGACGGCACCGAGAAGTCGCTCGCCGACTACGCGGGCAAGGTGCTCTTGATCGTCAACGTCGCCTCGAAGTGCGGCCTCACGCCCCACTACAAGGGCCTCGAAGAGCTTTATCGTGAGCACAAAGACCAAGGCCTCGTGGTGCTCGGCTTTCCCTGCAACGACTTCGGCGCCCAGGAGCCGGGCAGCGAAGCAGAGATCAAGACCTTCTGCAGCACGAGCTACGACGTCACCTTCCCGATGTTCAAGAAGCTCGCCGTGCTCGGCGACCACAAGGCACCGCTCTACGCGCACCTGACGAGCCAAGACGCAAAGCCCAAGGGCGCGGGCGACATCACTTGGAACTTCGAGAAATTCGTGATTGGCAAGGATGGCCAGGTGGTCGCTCGCTTCGATCCGCGCACGACGCCCGACGACGCGGGCTTGGTCGACGCGCTCAAGAGCGCGCTGTCCGCCTAAAGCCGGGCTTGCCGCGGAGCCGAAGCCCAGGCAGGCTGAGCCCATGCGCCTGTTCGCGCTCGCGTGGCTCGTGTGCTTGGCCGCCGCCCCTGCGCAGGCACGCGCCGAGAGCACGCTGGTCGAGCTCAGCCTCGAGGGCGAGCCGCATCCGCCCAAGGGCGCCCCGGACGCGCTCGTGGTCGTGCCCGAGACGCTCGATGCGACGCAGCCGATCGACGTCGTGGTGTTTCTGCATGGCTTCTCGTGCTGCGTCCGCGCGCTCGTGCACGAGGGGCCCACCTCCTGTCGCGCCGGCGAGCCTGCAAGACAAGGCTGGGGGCTTCATGCGCTGCATCGCGCTTCGAAGAGCCGCGCCCTGCTCGTCGTGCCCCAGCTCGCCTACCTGGCGCGCTCGTCGAAGGCGGAGCGCTATGCCCGGCCCGGGGGCTTCGATGCCCTGATTCGCGCAGCCCTCGCGCGCGCGTCACCCACACAGCACACGCCGAGAGCTGGACGAGTGGCGCTCGTGGCCCACAGCGCGGGTTACGCGGCCATGGCGTCGATCGTGCGCGACAGGAGCCGCGTCACCGACGTGCACGCCCTCGTGCTGCTCGACGCGCTCTACGCCCATGCCGAGCTGTTTGCGCGCTTCGTGCGCGAGGCCGACCATCGCCGCTTCGTTTCTCTGTACACCCCTCAAACCGCGCGCGGCAGCCGCAACATCCTGCGCGAGTTGAGCGCGCTCGATCCAGCCACCAGCACCGAGCCCTCGCTCGAAGCACGGGTGGCGCAGCACCGCGTCTTGATCGCGCCCGTGAAGACGGCCCACGGCCGCATTCCGCATACCCACCTCGTCGCCCTGTTGCGCGGCCTCGAGCGCACCAAGAGCGCAGCGGAAGACAGGCCCTCCTCCCCATGAAGGGACGTGAGCGAGCGCTTCCGACCCTGACCCACAAAAGCCAGCCTGCCCGCTCGACTTGGCAATTTGAGGGGTGCATCCAGCGAGGCCTACGCGTACTCTGGCGGCGGGGAACTGCGGCCGACGTTCATCTTCGGGTGGCGACGTCCGTGCTTCGTCTTTTCAGAGGGGGAATGGCTACATGAAACGTCTTGTTTGGCTGACGATGCTCCTAGGCCTTGCGGCCCCATGGAGCGGTTGTGACGACGACTCGAGCGGCGGGGGCGACGGCGACATGGGCGACGGCGGTGTAGATCCGCTCGACCAGCTCGGAGACGACGTCAGCAACCTGGGCAATGACGTAGACGATCTGCAAGAGCGCATCGACGCGCTCGAAAACCCTCCCGTAAGCTCCTGCAGCGAGGGTGAGCTGTGCATTCCGGATGGCGTGACGATCGCCTCCTCGGGCTTTCTGCCCATCGTCGAGCGACTCTGCGCGCACGAGACGAGCTGCTGTGATGCGAACGAGCTCAACCACCGCTTCGGCCGAGCCGTCACCGATGCCACGAGCTGCGAGGAGCTGTTCGTCGATCTCGTCAACAACGGTTACACGCCCTCGTTTTTGAGCGCGATCGAGGTATCCGCAGTCATCGAGGTGGCGCAGGCGCTCAACGACACGGGTCGCCAGGTCGAGATCGTGGCCGACGCCGTGCAGGCGTGTGCCGACCACGTCGAGGCGCGCAGCTGCCCTTCGATCACGGAAGGCAATGAAGACGAGCGCTGCACGCCGCCCGAGGCCGACGAAGAGTCGCCCTGCGCGATCGACAAGCTGCTCGTCGGCACCGAGCCTGAAGGCAGCAACTGCACCGTCGACAACGTGCCCGAGTGCGAAGCGGGGCTCGTGTGCCGAGGCATCGGCCAGAGCAACAAGGGCATCTGCGCGACGCCGGCGGAGGTCGACGACCGCTGCCTCAGCGACAGCCAGTGTGACGACCTGTTCTGCAACCTGGCCACGGGCCGCTGCCAGGAGCGCAGCGGGCTTGGCGAGCCCTGCAGCTACATCGACCCTACCTTCGAAGACCTCGATCCCGGCGTCGACGAGGGCTACTACGGTCAACCGCAAACCCCCTCACGCCTGAAGGTGCAGTGCGAGCAGCACCTGTGGTGCGACCCGGCGAGCAAGACCTGCGTCACCCCGTGCAGCAAGGGTTCCTTCTGCTACGCGAACTCCCAATGCCCCGAGGGCCTCGCGTGTAACCGCACCCTCGACGAGGGCTTGCGTGCGGAGCGAGGCCTCGGCCTGTGCAGCGACCCCATCGCGAACGGCATGCCCTGCCGCAGCGCCAGCGAGTGCGCGAGCGGCCTGTGCTTCCTGGCGATGAACGAACAGGTCGGCACCTGCACGGCCCCGCGCGCCAACGCGCAGCCCTGCAACAACGACGACCAGTGCACGAGCGGCAACTGCCAGTACGACAACGCTGACAATCGCTATGAATGTATGCCCGCGTTGAAGCAGGATGGCGCGGCTTGCACCACACCGGGCAGCGACGCCACCTGCGAAAGCAGCGTCTGCGATGCCAACAACCAGTGCGCCACCCGCTGCTATCAGGGTGACGTGGCCTGCCCAAGCGGCGAGTACTGCAGCGGCATCTACTGCGTCGTCGCTATCGCCAACGATCAGGCCTGCAACAGCCACGTGTCCTGCGCCAGTGGCTTCTGCGACTTCAGCCAACAAGCTCCTGTCTGCAAGCCGAAGGTTGCTGCAGGCGGTGCCTGCGCGAGCGGCTACGACGAGCAGTGCCCGAACACGCAGTACTGCAACGGTGACACCGGCAACTGCACCACCTACGCGGCGGAGCTCGCGGAGTGCGGCACCATCCAATGCGCACCTGGCCTCTCGTGCCAAGACGCCGATGGCGAAGGTCTGGGCGACGTGCGGCGCTGCTTCGACTTCGACGGCAACGTGCCCGCAGGAGGCCCCTGCTTCGACGATGGCAACTGCAAAACAGGCTGGTGCCGACCCGTCGTTGGCTTCGTCGTGCAAAACATCTGCGGCGCCCCGCTGCCCGCAGACTCCGAGTGCGACGTCAACGACGCAACCAAGAACCGCTGTGCGGCAGGCCTGTTCTGCGCGGTGGTCGAAGACACGACCGCAGGCACCTGCAAGCCACAGAAGACGATGGGTCAGGCCTGCAACCCCTACTACAACAACCAGAACCAGCGCGAGTGTCTCAACGCCACCTCGTGTG
>CAYNOM010000334.1:0-7095 GCA_964398415.1 uncultured Polyangiales bacterium
GCGCGTACTTCGTGTCGAGCAGCATGCACTCGGTCGGCGCGCTGGGCGCGACGGGCCACTTCACCGCGATCTTATGAAGGCCGTGGATGCGATCTCGTGCGGCAGCGGCCTCTGCGGCGTCCATGACGCCGCGCTCGCGCGCCCCCTTGTCGGCAGCGGTCTTGCCTCTGTTCGGCTTTGCCGTCGCGGAAGCCTGGAGCGCTCCATCGGGCGCGCCGTCGACGCCCGGCACGTCCTGCACGCTCGGCTTTCCAAACCAATCGGGCGCGCGAAGCTGCTCCCTCTGAACGATCGCGCCCTCCTGGGCGCGCACCCAGCGCAGCGTCGCGTAGCCCCCAGCGGACACGCTCGCGAGCACGCCGACGAGGGCGAAGAGCACCTCGAAGAAGCCAGGCTTCGACACCACGCGGCGCTCACGCAGCACGTGGATCTTGCCGCGTGCACCGCCCACGTGGCTCTCGCGGGCAGGCGCTTCAGCCTTGGGGCGCGACACGTGCATCGCGCCTGGCTTGCCCGAGTAGTCGAGCTCGAGCGCGGCTCCGCCCTCGTCGGCGTCGAAGCCGTCGCCAAAGGAGCGCATCCCCGCGTCTCCATCCACCGGCGCAGCCGGCACCTGAGGCGCCGAGAGCCGCGGCGCACAGGGCTTTGGCTCCGGCGCGCTCGCGATCTGCAGATCTCCCAGCGCATAGCCTGCGCCGCCGGTGGCCGCGGGAGACGACCCCGCGAGCTCGACTTCGGCGCCGATGGCGCGCAGGGCGCGCAGGACGCGCTCCGGATCGGGCCCCGCATCGAGGGACGAGGGAAAGCTCTGCACGAGCGTGCTCGCCTGCTGCGCGCTCAACGACAGAAGGCGCTGCAGCGCCTCGGCGATCTTCTCGCCGCTCGCCTTGCCAGTGCCCGTGATCACCACCTGAGCGCCCAACGCGATCCCCTGGTCGATTATCCAGCAAGTGCAGGGCCTTGTCTGCCGCCCTGGTCGGCAAATCGGGTTTTCGGGATGCGGCGCTTGCCACGCACGGGGCGACGAGCGACCCGAATGCGCCTGAGCAGGTGTGCCCCAAGGTCGCAGAATGCCCGCGCCGCTGGGACGCGCGTCTACTCCGCCTGGGGTTCTGCTTCGTCGTCGACGGACACCGCGAGCCTTCGTGTGCTGCGCAGCACAAACAGCGCCGTGGGCACGAACACGCTGAGCACGATGAACATTTCGTCGACCCACTCACGAAAGATCGAGCCCAGCATCGCCACCGTGAAGCACAGCCCAGCGAGCCAGGGGCCGGCGCGATGGTACGCCGAGAGCACCGCACCTCCGAGGCCGAGGATCAACGCGTCGCCGATCAGAACGCTCGCGGGGTTCTCGCCCGTGATGACGCCAGACAAGCGATTGGCAAAGCTCACCGCAAGCGTGGCCACGCTGATCTCTGCGATGCGCCGATTGATGAAATTGAAGGCTGCGCTACGCCGCCACCAAACCACGATCCCGATCATGACGGCCAGCACGAACGCGGCGACCCACGTCAGGCGCAGCGTCGAGGGCTGGTACGACGGCGACGCCGAGCGCTGCATGAACAGTGCGAGGGTCATCACCAACATCGCGCCGCCCATCGCCATGTAGGCTCGGGTTCGGCTGCCCTCACCCACGCGCGGATCCTGGTCGCGCTCCATGGCCAACAGGCGCTGCTTTTCGGCTTGGAGCTCCTCACGTGCGGCGCGCACGCGACGCGCTCGCTCGGGATCGGCTTCCGGCAAGAACCCAAGCAGCGCCTCGGCGGCGTCGGGGTGGCGAATGGAGAGCTCGTGATCGATCATCGCGCACAAGCAGCGTGTGAGGCCGCGACGGGCATCCTCGCTCTCGGGCCAGGCCTCGAGCGCCGCCTCGAATCCAAAACGCGCGACGCTGAATAGACGCTGCAGCTCCGCATAGGCGGTGCCATCGGCAGACAGGGCCTCTTCGAGCGCGCGCTGTCGTTCGAGGGCTCGCTGCGTGAGCCTCTGCGCCGTGCGATGCTCGCGAAAGCCGGTGAGGGCATCTCGCAAGGCGCGCATGTCCGGGTAGCGCGCACCGAGCTCCCGCGCACAAGCCCGGTTGAGGATCGAAGACAGCTCCCGGGGCACGAGCGCGCCGTAGTCGTAGGGCTCGACGTACATGGCCGCGTAGAGCACCGTCACCGCATCCTCGCCGGCGTGCCGCGGCACACCGGTCACCGCCTCGTGCAGTGCGGCGCCCAGCAGAAAGACGTCGGTGCGCTCTTCGGCATGCCCCTCCGCCATCTCCGGCGCCATGTAGCGTGGGGTGCCCACGATGGCGTCGGAGGGTGGATCGCTCGCGCGACGCGCGACGCCCCAATCGAGCAAGTACACCTCGCCGAACTCCCCGATCATCACGTTCTCGGGCTTGACGTCGCGGTGCAGGATGCCGCGGCTGTGGGCGAAGGACAGGGCGTTGATCACCTGCAGCGCGATGTCGATGTGATCGTCGAGGGTCGCCGTGCCCTCGTGGATGAGCTCTTGCCAAGACTTGCCCGACAGCCGCTTCATCACGACCGCGGGGCCGTCTTCGTCGAGCGCGAGCAAGTGCACGGGCACGATGTTCGGGTGCTCGAGCTGGCCCGTGATCACCGCCTCGCGCAACAGCAAAAGCTCGGTCTCCGGGTCTTCGGGATCGGCGGCGCGCTTGATCGCCACGTCGCGGGCCAGCGACGTCTGCTCCGCGAGCCACACGGTGGCCATGCCGCCGCGACCCAAGATGCCGCGGATCAGAAACTCGTCGTCGGGCTGATCGCCGAGCAGAGCCTCCGGCAACCGCGAGCGACGCGGCTGCGCAGACCCGCTGACCGCGATCGACCCCTCCCCTCGGCCCAGCGTGGAGGACACGGAAGCCCCCGCGATGCCCTGGGCAGCCAAGGTGCGTCGCAACGCCTCGAGCTCGTCGTTCACGGCCACGCATCATGCCAGAGGCGAGCGCCGCGGTCATGCCCCGAGGCGCGAGCCGAGCTCGTGGTTGGAGCAGTGGGCTAGAGCAGTGCGAAGGCGCCGAAAAGCCCCGCGCGCATGCCAAAGCGCGAGGCGACCACGTAATCTTTCACGCCGTCGGCGCTGAGCTCGACGCGCGGCACGTAGCCCGCGAGCTCTCGGAGCACAGCCTCCCGTGTCCGCTCGAGCAACCCCGGTCGCTGCAGCACCCCGCCTGCGAGCACGATGCGCTCGGGCGCGTAGGCGAGCACGATGGTCGAGAGCAGGGTCGCAAGATGTTGCGCTTCGAGAGCCCACACGGGGTGATCGTCAGCCACGCGCTCTGGGGCCACGCCGAGCCGCGCACGCAGCGCGGGCGCCGACGCCAAGCCCTCGATGCAATTACCATGGAAGGGGCAGATCCCGGCGAAGGGATCGTCGCGCGGGGCACGCATGTGGCCGAGCTCGGGATGCATGAGCCCGTGCAAAGGTCGGCCGTCGATCACGACGCCCACGCCGATGCCCGTGCCCACGGTGACGTAGACGCAGGGGTCAGCCCCGATGGCATGGCCCCAGCGCTGCTCAGCGAGCGCCGCGGCGTTCACGTCGGTGTCGATGTGCACCGGCACGCCGAGCGCATCTTGGAGCACCCTCGGCGCGTTGACAGCAGACCAACCAGGCTTCGGCGTGCTCAGCAGCGCGCCGCGGGCTGCACTCCTGTCGGCCCGCAGCTCGAGTGGTCCGAACGAAGCCACCCCGAGGGCCGAGAGCGCGCTCGCGTGGGGCGAGAAGAAGTCGATCACCGAGGCGAGCGTGGCCTCGGGTGAGGCCGTCTCGATGCGCACCTCGTGGGCGATGCGATCGTGCGCGTCGCCCACGGCGCACAGCACCTTCGATCCGCCTAGCTCGACTGCTCCCAGCATGGCCCGAGCTTACGCGATGCGCCCTCCGTGCGGACATGCTGCGGTCACCGGGATGCCCGTCACGGTGTCGCATTGCGCGCTACGCAGGGAGAGGTCAGACGAAGACGACGGTGCAGTACCCCTCACGAGCAGCTCAGGTCGCGCGGCGCGTAGGTCCCTACGAGATCGAGGCTGAGCTCGGGCGCGGCGGCATGGGCAGCGTGTTTCGGGCGCACCACGTCGACACCTCGGCTTGCGTGGCGTTGAAGAGCGTGCGCTTTGCGCAGCCACGTGCGCTCGCGGCGCTTCAGCGCGAGATCCATACGCTGTCGACGCTGAGACACCCCGGCGTCGTGCGCATCTTCGAGTCGGGCGTCGAGGACGGTCTGCCTTGGTACGCGATGGAGCTTCTCGAGAGCGATGGACGCCATGCGGCATCTGCGAGTGGAAGCACACGCGGGGCGCGCACGACGCCGCTCACGGACGGGCAGCCCAGGAGCGCGGTGCGAGCGCGCTCGTCGCAAGCGCCCACCGCTCGCCGCCTGTCGGACGACGCCCTGTTTCAGCGCTTGACCTACGTGCGACGGCTGTGCGTGCCGCTCGCGTATCTGCATGGCCGCGGCATCGTGCATGGCGATCTCAAGCCAGAAAACGTGCTGTTTCGCGCGGATGGCCTGCCCGTGCTCGCAGACTTCGGCCTCGTGTCGCGCTTCTCCACCGGCACCTCACGCGAGCACATGCAGCTCGGAGGCGAGCGCCTCGGCACCGCGATCTACATGGCGCCCGAGCTGAGCCTCGCCGGGGATGTCGACGCGCGCGCGGATCTGTACTCGCTCGGTTGCATGCTCTACGAGCTCGTGACGGGCGCCCCTCCGTTCGTCGCCTATACCCTGCACGAGCTCGTGCATCTGCACGCGCACGCGCCGGTGTGCCCACCCTCGGAGCGCGTCGACGGTCTGCCCGATGCGCTCGTCTCGCTCGTGCTCGGCCTTCTGGAGAAGAGGCCCGAAAGACGCATCGGCTACGCGCTCGACGTGATCGAGTGTCTCGATGACTTGGGCGCAGACACGAGCTACCCCGAGGCCGACGCGCCCGTTCCGTACTTGTATCCGCCGCCCTTGTGCGGTCGCGAGGCGTTGCTCGCCGCCCTCCAGGACATCGACGCGAGCTTGCGCATCGTGCGTGGCGAGAGCGGCATGGGCAAGACGCGCCTTCTGCGCGAGCTCTCCCAGCATGCGCGCAGCCACGGCGTCGAGGTGCTCGTGGGCGAAGCCAACGCGCGAGGCGCACGCCCCCTCGAGCCCTTTCGCTCGGTGCTCGCCTCTCTCGCGGCCCGCTGCCGCGAGCGCGGACGCGACGAGTGCGAGCGGGTATTCGGGAGCAGGGGCCCGGTGCTCGCGGCCTTCGAACCGAGCATCGCCGCGCTCGCCGATCAGGAGGGGCGACCGCAGCCCCTGCCCTTACCGCCCGATGCCACGCGCGCGCGGCTGTTGTCGGGCCTCAGGACCACCCTCGAGCATGCCGCAAGCGAGCGCCCGTTGCTGGTGATCATCGACGACGTGCAGTGGGCCGACGAGCTGAGCCTCGCGTTCATCCGCCAGGCTGCGCGACACCCGCTCTCTCACGTGTGTTTCGTCGTCGCCGTGCGCAGCGAAGAGACGCCACCCGTGATCGCAGAGGTACTGTCGCAGAGTCCCGAGCTCGCGCTCGATGCGGCGCCGCTGACACGCCCCGAGCTCGAGCAGGCCCTCGACGCCATGCTGGGGGGATGCGCCTCCGCATCCGAGCTGGTCGAGCTTCTGCTCTCGAAGGCAGGAGGAAGCCCCTTCTTCCTCGGCGAGTGGCTGCGTGCCCTGCTCCGTGAGGGGGTGCTCGAGCGCCGCGCGCGGAGGTTCGTCGTGCGTCCCGAGCACGCACCGGCGCGGTTTCTGCTGCCCGCACACCTCGAGGATCTGGTCGGCCATCGCTTGGACAGCCTGTCGTGCGCTGCGCGAACGCTCGTGGACCTCGCGTCGGTGCTGGGGCAAGAGGCACAGCTCCCCCTGCTCCAGACGCTTCAGCGCGAAACGGACGAGCGAGCGCTCTCGGACCACGCTTTGCTATGCGCGCTCCACGAGCTGGCGCTTCAAGAGATCGCGGTGGTGCGAGACGAGCACCTCGTGTTCTGCCACGACAAGCTGCGCGAGGGTGCCTACGCACGGCTCGCCCCCGAACGGAAGCGACAGCTGCACGAGGGCGCCGCGCACGTGCTGCAAGCTCGAGGCGTTGCGAGCGACGTGTACGCCATCGCGCGCCACTTGGTGCGCGGCAAGGTGGAGACCCATCCGGAGCGGGCCTATGGCGCCGCCTGTCGCGCAGGGCGAGCGGCGCTCGACGAGGGCGACGCGCACCAAGCAAGCCTGTTCTACGAAGCCGCAGCGCGCGTGGCCGATGCGCACGAGCTCGGCGTGCACGCCATCGATCTCGGGCACTGGGGCGAGTCGCTCGTCCGACAGGAGCGCTGGGCCGAGGCCGCGAGCATCCTCGAAGACGCCGTGGCACAGGCGAGTGACCCCCTCGAGCGCGCCGGCTATCGCACGCGCCTCGCTTTCGTGCTCATCACGTGGCCGCGAGCCGAGCGCGCCTTCCAGCACTGCGTGCAAGCCTTCGACGAGCTCCTTTCCCCCTATCCGACGGGGGCCCGGGCCCTCGGTACGGTGGCGCGTGACGTGGCCCTCGCGCTCCTCGCCGAACGCGAACCCACGCAGGCCGAGCTCGACGCACGCGAGCACACCCGGCTCGTACGCCTCGCGGCCCTGTATCGCGTGGCGATGGCAGCCGGCTACTACCGCATGGATGCCACGAGCTGGCTCGTGCTCGGACCACGCGCGCTTCTGCCGGCAGCACGGCTCGGCCCTTCAGCCCAAAAGGTGGAAGCCCACGCGGCGTTCGCGGTCGGCATGGCCAGCTTTCAACTGCGCGGCCTTGCGGAGCGCTACTCGCTCGGTGCCATCGCGATGGCGGTATCGCTCGACGATCCGTACGCGCGTGCCATCGCAGAGCTGCACCGCGGCAACACGCTGTCGTTTCAGGGACGCTCCGAGGAAGCGGTCGCCCAGATGCAGCGCGTGCTCGAAGAGCACGTCGACTACCTGTCGGGGCCCGACTCGCTGATCGCCGCCGGAGAGCTGATCTGGAACTTGATGATCCGCGGGCATGCACAGAGGGCCCTCGCGGCGCAGCAGTTCGTGCTGCAGAAGCTCGA
>CAYNOM010000335.1:0-4191 GCA_964398415.1 uncultured Polyangiales bacterium
TTCGAGGCGGGCTCCCCGAACGCTTGCAGACCTTGCTTGAAGAGCTTGCGAACCTTTCGGGTCAGGCCGCGCGCCTTCTTGAAGTGCGGGCTGCGCATGAACGGGCCCGCAACTGCATTCGAGACGCGCCAGCGGTACGTCTGCTGGAGCTTTGCAAGCTCGCGGGCGGCCCGCGGATTCCCCACGCGTCGAGCATGGTCGCGCGTTGCTCCCTGGAAGAAAACGGCGCGGTCGATGAGGTTGAACACGTCGGTTCGCGTGGCCAGAGCCGGCTCAGCCGCGGTAACTGCCCGGCACTCGATAGTTCCCTGATCCAGCGAAAGGTGGGTCACGTCGAGACCAAGCTGAGCAAACGGGTGGACTGCCCGTAGCGCCTCCTCGAGCGGTAGTGTCGGCCTCTCGTGCTGGAGGGATGCCCGTGCGATGGGGCCCAGGAACCTGACTTGAGCAAGGGTCTCTCGAACCCAGGGTACGTCCGTTATCATGCTCAGGTCGCCCCGTAGGGAGACGTCGAACGAGCGCGGGCCAGGGGCTGGCGAGACAGCTGCGTGTTCGTCGACCGAAGCGGCGACGACGACTTCGAAGCCGTCTTTCTGCACGACGACGGGCTGGCCGTCGACCACATTCACGCGAGGCGCCTTGAACTGGGACACCAACAGTTGCTGCGCAATCGCGAGGAAATTCTCGGCAAAGCGCTGATTGGAGAAGTGGGACCAGTAGCGCTCGCGCGCCTCGCTGGCGAGGGCAGTGAGGCGCGATGGCTCGAGCAAATAGGGTCTCAGCTTGAGCGCCAAGTCCTGCTCGTCTCCTGCCTCGAACATCACGCCTGTGGTGTCGGTCAGAAGCTCTGGCACTCCACCGACCCGCGTGGCGAAGACCGGCGTGCCGAGTTGCATGGCCTCGAGAATGACCATCGGCATCGCTTCGGAGCGGGATGGTAGAAGGAGCGCATCGCATCCATGAATGAACTTGAGCGCACGCTCTTTCGGCTGCTGGCCGTGGAGCAGTACGCGGTCCTGGAGGCCGTGAGCTTCGATGAACGCGATGAGCTCGTTTTCGTAGGCCGGCTGGGTCACCTTGCCCACCAAGTGCAGCACGACGTGGTCCGGGAGGTGGAGCAGTGAGCGTACTGCGTCCAGTTGTGCCTTGCGCGGCTGCACCGTGGCCACTATGGCCAGGTGCAGCTGGCCATCACCGAGTTCGAGCTCCTCACGAACGTCGACCTTGGATCGAGTGAGCAGCGTCGCCGACAGGTAGGTCTCCTCGGCGCACGTGTTCGGGAGCGTGAAGCAGAGCTTGTTCGTGAGCGCGCCCGTGTCGCGCCATTGCTCCATGCAGTTGTGCGACACGAAAATGAAGCCGTCGAACCGGCTCATGAGCCGGTCCTTCACGTACGGCAGGTTCCATATCTTGGTGTTGTAGAGGTCGTATGCGCTGGGCTCGTCGTGGATGAAGGCAATCTTTCGGCACGCATGGTGCTCTGGGAAGAACCCTTCGCGGAGCAGGTCATGAGCCGAGCCCATGCCATTGACGAGCTGCAGCGCGTAGTCGTGCCGCCGGTACTCCCTGAGTTCCGACGTGTACGTCAGACCGTCAGCGGGGAATGCTTCCGGGAGGCGATTGGCGTAGACAAGCGTCTTTAGCGGGAGGCTCGCCAAGCTGCGCAGGTAGAGAAGGTCGGTGAATGCGATGCCCGAATCCAGCTTGCCAGTGTACTTCGTGAGGTAGGCGATGTCTGCGGAGCCCAACAGTTCGTCGTCAAGCACCGCGGCTTTGAGTCCCTTGTCCGCTTCCATCAATCCGACTTCGTCCTTCCAACAGTGATACCAAGCTCGCCGAGTACCTGCGCGACGAGATCGCGTGCTCCCGCGGGCCTTGTGCCCACTCGGTTGCGAGGGCGTGACGCGCACCTCTGGCGGACGCCATCATCAGTGGCACGGAAGCGGGGTCATCGAGCCAGTCGACAATCTCAGTCAACCCCGGCTGTATGCGCCCCACTTCAGCTTTTCGCGCTGGGGCAGTTCGATGTCCAACAGCTCGGCGTCCTTGTACGTGAGCGCCTTCGACACAGCGCGAAGGTCGCGCGCCAACCGGCGCATGCCATCAGGCTCGAGCGACGCCGCGTGGTCGGTGCCCTTCCAGGTTCGGTCCAGGGTGAAGTGGCGCTCGACCCATGTTGCGCCGAGGGCGAGGGCCGCGATGTCGGCGGCGATGCCGAGATGATGTCCCGAAAAGCCGATGGTCTTGACACGCTTGCCGTAGCTGTCCCAGAGCCTGGTGATTTCCCGTAAGCAGATCTTGTCGAACGGAACAGGATAACCGGAGGTGCACGAGTAGAGCACGAGGTCCTTCGCACGCCCTTTGCTCTCAAAGAAGGAGATCAGCCGCTCCTCCTCCTCGTGGGTCGTCATGCCGAGAGACGCGTGGATCTCTCCACCAAACTCGTCGCACAAATATCCGAGCAGATCGTAGTGCTGGTTGGTGCCGCTGGGGATCTTGATGAAGTCGGGCCTGAGGCTTGCGATTTCTTTGGCACTGGTCAGGTCCCAGACTGAGCTGGAGTAGCCCATGTTGAACCGAGCGCAGTAGTCCTTGAGCTCGCGATGCTCGTCGAGGCTGAGCTCCAAGAACTCGCGATGCGCGCCGTAGGTGGGCCCATAGGCGTTGGCTGGGTTCGGGTGAGGAGCTGCGTACTGTTCGGGAGTCAGAAGCTCCCGATTGTTCCGCTTCTGGAACTTCACGTAGTCGACCTTGCAGAAGGTCGCGGCGACCCCGATCATCTCCTTCGCGATGGCGAGGTCGCCTTTGTGGTTGCAGCCGATTTCAGCGATGATCTTGGGTGCCTGCATTCAAGTCTCTCCTACTGCGAGCGTTCATCCAAACGACCGTGCCGTCGCGAATTGTTCCAGCTTTCAGCCACACATGAGAGCACGAATCCGCTCCAGGTCTTCTGGAGTGTCGACGCCCGCGGGTGGAGGCTCGTCGACCACCTCCACGTGGATGGCCAAGCCGAGGCTCAGGGCCCGCAATTGTTCGAGCGACTCCGCTTGCTCCAAAGGGCTAGCCGGGGCCGCGGCCAGCTCTCTCAGCGTCCCCGCGCGATAGGCGTACAGGCCGATGTGGCGGAGGAATTCGGTCGTGGTGGGCAGCGAAGGAGGCACTTGAGAAGGTCGAAAGTCATCGCGTACCCACGGAATCGGTGCTCGACTGAAGTAGAGCGCGCGTCGGGCCGCGTCGGTCACGACCTTGACGACATTCGGGTTGAACAACTCGGCTCCCGTGGTGATCGGTGTCGCAAGCGTGGCCAGGGCAAAGGCCGGTCGTTCGTGCAGGGATTTCGCCACGCGTGCGATGAGCGCTCCATCGAGCAGAGGTTCGTCTCCCTGGACGTTGACCACAATGTTGTCGGCAGGGAAGGCCCTCGTGGTGATGACTTCTGCCAGTCGGTCCGTGCCGGAGCGATGCGTGGACGACGTCAAGACAGCCTCACCGCCCGCCTCCGAAACCGCGGCGACGATGGACGCGTCATCCGTGGCGACCAGAACGTGCGTCGCAAAAGACTCGCGAGCGCGATCGAGCACGTGGGCGATCATCGGTCGCCCGCCGATCGGTAGAAGCGGCTTGCCCGGCAGGCGAGTCGAGGTCATTCGCGCCGGAATGACCACCACGAACGGAGTCGTCACGCCTCATCCTCCAAGTAGGGCGTGGCCTTCACGCTGCGATCGAGCTCGACGAGCTGCTCGAGCAGCGCCTTCATCTTGTGAAGGGGCCACATGTTGGGACCGTCGCTCAGGGCGTTTGCGGGATCGGGGTGGGTCTCCATGAACACGCCGGCGATGCCCGAGGCGACGGCCGCGCGCGCGAGCACGGGGACATACTTGGATTGCCCACCGCTCGTCGTGCCCTGGCCGCCGGGTTGCTGCACGGAGTGGGTGGCGTCGAACACCACGGGACAGCCCGTCTCGCGCATGATCGCAAGGCCGCGCATGTCACTGATGAGGGTGTTGTAGCCGAAGCTGACGCCGCGCTCGCAGACCATGATCTCGTCGTTGCCCACGGCGCGGCACTTGTCGACGACCTGCTTCATGTCCCAGGGCGCCTGAAACTGGCCCTTCTTCACGTTGACGGGCCTTTTTGCCCGCGCCACGCGCTGGATGAAGTTGGTCTGCCGCACGAGAAAGGCGGGCGTCT
>CAYNOM010000335.1:4201-7071 GCA_964398415.1 uncultured Polyangiales bacterium
GGCCACCTCGTCGATGGGCGTGTCTTCGTGCACATCGGTGAGCACGGGTAGCTCGAGCTCGCGCTTGACCTTGTCGAGGATGCGCAGGCCCTCCGCGATGCCAGGGCCGCGGTAGGAGCCGGCCGAGGTGCGGTTGGCCTTGTCATAGCTAGCCTTAAAGACGTAGGGGATGTGCAGCTCCTCTGTGATGCCTTTCATGGTCTCGGCGATGCGCATGACGAGCGCTTCGCTCTCGACGACGCAGGGACCGGCGATCAAGAACAGGGGCGAGCGGTTGCCGATGTCGTGTCCACAGAGCTTCATGGAAACAGTCCCTAAAACTGCGCGTGCTCGCGCACGGCGGCGATGAGAAGGGAGCCGATGGCGAAGAGCGCAAGGCTCGCGAGCAGCACCGTGATGATGCCGTACACGCGACGGGGCAGCTTGGCTTCGCTCGGCAACGATGGCTTCTGGGCCACGATGAACGGCGTGTTCGCCGCGGGATCGAGCTCGGACACGAAGCGCGTGGCGCGCTCGACGATGGCTTGGCCCAACGCCTGCGCCCGTTGGCCCGAGAAGGCGCGCACGTGCAGCGAGAGCACACGGCTGTGCGGGTCGTAGCGGGCGTCCACCTGCTTGCGAAAGAAGGCGTAGCGCGTCTCCGAGCCCGCGCCGCGCGGCAAACCTGAGATGAAGTCACCTGAGTCTTGATAGTGCTTCGAGAGCTGCACGTCGCGATCGAGCTCCATGAGCATGTCGTGCGACAGGCCGTACTCTCGAAACGCGGTCGCGAACAGGGCCGCCTCGCTCTCGCTGCCACGTACGACGAGCGTCGTGACCGACTCGTACTGGGGCTTGGCGATGAAGCCGTAGTAGACGATCGCGAGCAGCGTGGGCAGGCCCACCCAGAGCGTCAGGTTGCGGGCGAGCCGTCGCGCGCGCTCGCGGCGTACTTGGCGCGCGATCTCTGCGGCGCTGAGCTTGACCGGCTCGGTGGGCTTGGCCGCGGACTTGGTCACGTCGGCGACGGGCTTGACGGGTTGTACAGCGCTCATGCGGCCTCCGATTCGTAGATCGCGGCCGCTTCGTCGACCGTATCGAACACTTCCCAGCGACCTCGGCGTAGCACCGCGCAGCGCGTGCAGTAGCTGCGAATGGTGGGAATGCTGTGCGAGACGATGATCACGCTCGAGCGCGCTTTTCGCGCGGTGAAGGCGCGTCGACACTTCTCCTGAAACTGCTTGTCGCCCACGGCGGTGACCTCATCGACCAGGTAGATGTCGAAGTCGACCGCCATGCTCAGGCCGAAGGCGAGGCGCGCGCGCATGCCCGAAGAATAGGTGCGCACGGGCATGAAGAAGTAGGTGCCGAGGTCGGCAAACTCACGCGTGTCGCCGACCACACGATCGACATCCTCGCCGTAGATGCGCGCGACGAAGCGGCAGTTTTCCTCGCCAGACAGGGCCGGGCTGAAGCCCCCCGAGAAGCCGATGGGCCAGGAGACGCGGCCCGTGCGCCTGACGAGCCCCGAGTCGGGCTGCTCGACGCCCGATACGATGCGCAGCAGCGTCGACTTGCCCGCGCCGTTCTTGCCCAGGATGCCGATGCTCTCGCGCTCTGAGAATGTGATCGACACGTCGTCGAGCACCACGTTGGGGCCCGCGAGCGTCTGATAGCTCTTGTAGACGTTGCGTAGCTCGATCATGTGAGCTCGATCCGGCGGCGCACGACGCGCTCGAGAAGCAGGCCTATGGCTCCGAAGAGTAAGATGAAGCCGAGGACGTAGAAGGGGTCGGCCTCGGGGCTGTCGTAGCTCGCAAACCACCCCGCGCGGACGAGCTCGACCACGTGCAATACGGGGTTGTATAGCAAGGCTTCACGCGCTTGGCCTGGGGCGTCGTCGAGCGTGAAAAAAATGCCGGAGATCCAGAAGAAGGGCCGAAGCAGGGGCCCGCGTAGGCGCTCGACGGCGTTGGACAAGACGCCCAGCATGCACAGAAACAGGCCTAGCGTGGCGCCGAGCAGCGCAGAGAGGCCGAGGCCGAGCATGGTTTGGAGCAGGTCGGCCGCCTGGGGCAGCTCGCCCAGATACAGGCCCCAGCCGGCCATGATCACGATGAACACCGCCGAGAGCGTGGCGGTCTCGAGGGCCACCCGCGCGAGCACCAGATCGATCGGCTGCACCTGAGGATAAAACAGCAGGGCCTTGTTGCCGTTGATGGCCTCACCGATGCGCGAGACGTTCTTGCTGAACAGCTCGTAGGTGATGATGCCCGTCGCGAGGAAGGGGACCGCGTCGAGCCCGTGGGAAATGCGCCGATGGGCGACCGTGTACATCGCCCAGAAGGTGCCGATCCACATCAGCGGCTCGAGCAAGGCCCACAGGTAGCCGAGCTGGTGCGCGCCGAAGCGCGTGCGAGTCTCGCGCAGCACCAGCGAGTGAACGACCTGTAGCTGGATGAAAGCGCCGCGCGCGAGGCTCATGCTGTCCCTCCGTCGGGAGGGTCAAAGCTGAAACGTATCGATGATGCCGGCAACCGCCCCGCGCTCATCGACCACCACCACGGCCTTGATCTTGTGCTCGCGCATCAGCTCTTCGGCCTCGACCACACGCGCGTCCTCGCGGATGCACACGGGATGAGCGCTCATCAGCTTCGACACCGGCACGCTGAGCACATCGTCGTGCTTCTGCATGGCTCGACGCAGATCGCCGTCGGTGACGATGCCGCACAGCTTGCCTCGGTTCATGACGAGCGCGAGGCCGAGGCGCCCGCGCGTGATGGTGAAGAGCGACTCGCGTACCGTCTGCTCGGGGCTCACCATCGGGAGATCGCCCTTGTGCATCAGGTCGGCTACGCGGCCGAGCAGGCGCCGACCCAGGCTGCCACCCG
>CAYNOM010000336.1:0-7049 GCA_964398415.1 uncultured Polyangiales bacterium
CCGCCGGCAATCCGCGCATCAAGAGCCACTATCGCAGCGCCCGCGCGCGCGAGTTCATCGTTGCGCCAAACGGCAACGTTGGCTCGGGCTCGAAGGCGTGGTTCATCCCCGGTCGCTTCCGCTTCTGCCTTCGCTGCGGTGCGACGCACAGCACATCGGCACGCGACCGCACGCGTCTCGCGTCGCTCTCCGCTGAGGGTCGAAGCTCGGCGACCACGGTGCTCGTGTCGAGCGCGCTCCGGTGGATGCACGGGAAGGATTCGGGGCTGCCGACGCACACCCGCAAGCTCCTCGGCTTCACCGACAACCGCCAGGACGCCGCGCTCCAGTCGGGGCACTTCAACGACTTTCTGTTCGTGAGCCTCATCCGCGCCGCCTTCCTCGGCGCCCTCGACGTCGCTGGCGACAAGGGGCTGAGGAGCGATGAGCTCGGGGCCGCGCAGCAGCGCGCGCTCGGCTTCGACCGCTCGACACCGGAGCTGCGCGGTGAGTGGCTGCTCGAACCTACGCTCAAGGGCTTCAACCTGCAGGAGGCCGAGAGCGCGCTCCGGCAAGTCCTCTCGTACCGCGTCTGGTTCGATCAGCGCCGAGGCTGGCGCTACACGAACCCGAACCTCGAGCAGCTCGAGCTTGTGAACGTCGAGTACCTCGGCATCGACGATCTCGCCTCGGACGAGGAGCTGTTCGCGACCGCTCCGGACGTATTGCGCACAGCAAAGCCCGCGGTGCGCAAAGCGGTCTACCTCGAGGTGTTCGACCACCTGCGGAAATGGATGGCGATTCGGAGCCAGGTGCTCGATCCAACCGTTGTTGAGCAGATGCTCCAGAAGTCTCACAGTCGTCTGCGCGCGCCGTGGGGCTTCGGCTACGACGAGAAGCCGCGCAAGGCACGCTGGCTGCTCATCGCGCCGCCAGCGCGCAAGGAGACGAGCCTGCGCGACGAGGACCTCATCGTGCGCGGCGGCTCACGCAGCGCCCTCGGCAAGACCCTCAAGTCCTCGCACGGCACGCGAACGCCGCTGGAGCCTGAGGGCCGCAAGTTGTGGGATAGCCCTTCGGCGGTGCGCGCGCTCAAGTCCAAGGACTTCGACGCGCTCATCGAGGTGCTCTTGCGTGCGGCATGCACGCACGGGCTCGTATCGGAGGAAGTGACGCCCTTCGGCGACCATGCCGGCTTCCGCCTCAACGACGCCTGCGTGCTCTTCAAACGCGGCACCCCCAGCGTCGATCCGAGCCACCCGAACGAAGACGCTTTCTTCCGCGATTTCTACGCCAACCTCGCGGTGACCCTGCGCGAGCCGGTCCACCCGCTCTTCGGCTTCGAGGCGCGCGAGCACACGGCACAAGTCGACGGCGCGAAGCGCGCCGTCCGAGAGAAGCGCTTTCGCTTCGGCGCGAAAGAGCGCCAGGAGCTCGGTTCCGACGAGAAGCATCTGCGCGAGATCGGTGAAGCCAGTCGATTCCTCCCAGTCCTCTTCTGCTCACCGACGATGGAGCTCGGCGTCGACATCTCCGCGCTGAACGCCGTGTATCTGCGCAATGTTCCGCCAACGCCCGCGAACTACGCGCAGCGCAGTGGGCGCGCGGGTCGCAGCGGACAGGCCGCGCTGGTGCTCACCTACAGCTCCTCGCAAAGCCCGCACGACCAGTACTTCTTCCGCGAACCCAGGGCGATGGTGCATGGGGAGGTTCGCCCGCCGCTGCTCGACCTCGCCAACCGCGATCTCGTGGAGAGCCATCTATCGGCCGTCTGGCTCGCGTGTACCGAGCTGCCGCTCGACCCCTCGATCGCTGAGCTGCTGGTGCTCTCGGAGACGGGCCGCCCGCTGAAGAAGGACGTGAAGGAGCCGATGGCCCTGCCGAAGGTCGCAGAGGAAGCTCGTCGTCGTATTCAGCGCGTGCTGAACCTCCTCGAGGAGGATCTGTCGCCCACGCTCGCACCTTGGTACCCGGGTCGCGACGTGTTTGCCGTCGAGGTTGTCGAGCGTACGCTCACGCGCTTCGAGCGGGCCTTCAACCGATGGCGTGACCTATTCACCGCCGCCGAGCAGCAACGAGATGCGGCGCGCCGAACGATGGACGATTACGCAGCTCCCCAACAGGAGAAGCGGGCGGCGCAGAGCCGCCACGCGCAGGCCATCGATCAACTCAACTTGCTGCAATCGGATACGAGGAACTCGAACAGTCCGTCGAGCGACTTCAACACGTACCGTTACCTCGCGACCGAAGGCTTTCTCCCCGGCTACAACTTCCCGCGCCTCCCGCTGATGGCCTACGTCCCGGCGACGAACGACGGTCGCGGACGCCAGACCTACCTCCAACGGCCTCGCTTCCTCGCGCTCTCCGAGTTCGGCCCAAGGAGCCTCGTCTACCACGAGGGGCGCGCGTACCGCGTCGTGCGCGCGATGCTGTCCTTGAACCAGCAGGCGACCGCCACGGCGGACGTGCGGCTCTCGACCAAGACGGTGCGCATCTGCAAGGCGTGCGGCGCCGGTCACTGGGACGACGAAGCATCCATGTGCCACGCGTGCGGCGCATCGCTCGGCGACGCAGAGATCGTCAACCACACTTACCGCATCGAGAACGTCTCGACCCAACCCACCGAGCGCATCACGGCCAACGACGAGGAGCGTCAGCGTCAGGGCTTTGAGCTGCAGACGACGTTCGAGTGGGCGACCCGCGATCACGCGCTCGACGTGCGCAGGGGCGTCGCGGTCGATGACGATGGCGAGATCGCGCGACTTGCATACGGCCCAGGCGCCACCATCACCCGTCTGAACAAGGGCCTGCGCCGACGGAAGAACCGCACGCAGCTCGGCTTCATGATGGACCCTGTCTCCGGCTACTGGGCGAAGAACGAGGACGAGAGCGACGAGGTCACTGATCCGACGGCGTCACCGCGCCAGTGGATCGTACCGAGCGTACAGGACCGGAAGAACGCGCTCTTGCTCCAGCCCTCCGAGGCTGCCCTCTCGCAGGTGACGCTGACGACCGTGCAGCACGCCCTCTTGCGAGGCGTCGAAGCCGTATTCCAGCTCGAGGAAGGCGAGATCCTGGCCGAGCCGATGCCCCAACGTGAAGCGCGTACGGGCTTCCTCTTCTACGAGGCTACGGAAGGCGGCGCCGGCGTGCTTACGCGCCTCGTCGCTGAACCCGAACGTCTCGCCGAGGTGGCGCGGGAAGCGCTGGCCATCATGCACTTCGACATCGAGAGCGGCTTGCCGGAGGTCGCGAGCTCGCTCGTCGACTCGCCCGGCACTGCGTGCGTTGCTGCCTGTTACCGCTGCGTGATGTCGTACTTCAACCAGCCGGACCACGAGCTGCTCGATCGCCGCAACGAGGACGCGCGCGACCTGCTTCTCCGGCTTGCGCGAGGAAGGCTTACCGGCCTCGACGCGCCCGTCTCGCGGCGACCTCCCGCGCCTCCTCCCGTGCCGTCTGTAGGCGGTGACCTCGCGGCGGCGTGGCTCGCTCATGCCAGTGGGCGCGAGCTGCCGTCACCTGATTCGGAGCCCCTTGTGATCGATGAACAAGCTGTCGCGCTGGTGTGGCGCAGTCACTATGTTGCGGCGCTTTTCGCAGAGAATCGCGCACTGGCAGCCAAGCTCGAAGACAAGGGCTTCGAGGTGGTGGTTCTGGGTGAGAACGAAGCGTCGTGGGCCGAGCCAACATCGGTGCTCGCGAAGCTTCTCGGGAGGCCGGCGTGAGCGCGACGGCAACCACATCGAGGCCACCGGCGACACTGCGCTGGAGCCCAGGTAGCCTGGTTCGCGCACGTGGTCGTGAGTGGCTGGTTCTGTCAGGGAGCGACGCCGAGGTGCTGCGCGTGCGCCCCGTATCAGGCTCGGAGGAGGACCAGACCTTCATCCACCTCGGGCTCGAATCCGTGCCGGTCACGGATGCCTCCTTTCCGAAGCCCTCACCCGAGCAGAAAGCTGGGCACGACGCGGCGCTGCTCCTTCGCGATGCCCTGGTGCTTTCGTTGCGCCGTGGCGCTGGCCCTTTCCGTAGCTTCGGCCAGATCGCCATTGAGCCCCGCGCCTACCAACTCGTGCCCCTGCTCATGGCACTCAAGCTCGACCCGGTCCGTCTCTTGATCGCGGACGATGTCGGCATCGGGAAGACCATCGAAGCCGCGCTCATCGCGCGCGAGCTGCTCGACCGCGGGGACGTCGAGCGCTTCGCGGTGCTCTGCCCGCCGCATCTCGTAGAGCAATGGGTGACCGAGCTCGAAGGGCGCTTCCATCTACGGCCCGTGGCAGTCACGGCCGCCAGCGCTGCGCGCCTCGAGCGTGGACTTCCGCCAGGGGAGAGCATCTTTGCAGTCCATCCGCACACCGTCGTCAGCCTCGACTACATCAAGAACGAGCGTCGACGCGATCGATTTCTGCATGATTGCCCTGGGCTCGTCATCGTCGACGAGGCGCACACGTGCGCGTCCACCGGTCAGGGCCGACACCAGCGTTATGAGCTGCTCAAGGGACTCGTCAGCGAGAAGGCGCGCCACCTGGTCATGCTCACGGCCACGCCGCACAGCGGTGACGAGGAGGCCTACTTCCGACTCCTCGGGCTCCTGCACCCCGACTTCGCGGCGCTCTCGACCGCGTCGGGCGACGACCACAAGAAGCTCCGCGATCGCCTCGCAGCCCACTTCGTTCAAAGGCGTCGCCCCGACATCGCCGAGTGGAAGGAAGGCAATCTCTTCCCGCGTCGCGAGACCACAGAGCTGACCTACAAGCTCACGGGTACGTGGGAGCGCTTCTTCGACGCCGTGCTCGACTACTGCGCGTCTGTTGTCGCGGCGGCCGGCGAGGACACCAAGCGGCAGCGACTCAATTTCTGGGGAACGCTCGCATTGATGCGCTGCGTGGCTTCGAGCCCTGCGGCTGCTGCCCAAGCGCTGCGCACGCGCGCGGGCCTCGAAGACGAGGTGGCCGAGGAAGACGTCCAAGCCCGCGTCTTCGATGGCGCCGCCGACGCACTCCCAGAGGACGATATCGAGCCACCTGCGCCTTCGGAGGACGAGGCCCTCGCTGCGCTCATCACGCAGGCCGAAGAGCTCGCGGGCCAGACGGGCGATCCGAAGCTGAAGCTCCTCACGGACCACGTGACGCAGCTCGTGAAGGATGGCTACAACCCCGTCGTCTTCTGCCGCTACATCGCGACCGCGCACTACCTGGGCCAGCACCTCAACGCGAAGCTCAAGGGCGTCACCGTTGGCGTGGTCACGGGCGAGGTCACGTCAGACGAACGCAAGGTGCGCGTCGACGAGCTCGGAGACGCCGAACGCCGGGTGCTTGTCGCGACAGACTGCCTCTCTGAAGGTGTGAACCTCCAGGACCATTTCGACGCAGTCGTCCACTACGACCTCTCGTGGAACCCCACGCGGCACGAGCAGCGCGAAGGGCGCGTCGACCGCTTCGGTCAGAAGAGCCCGGCGGTGCGCGCGACCTTGATCTACGGGGCAAACAACCCGGTCGATGGCGCCGTGCTCGAGGTCATCCTGCGCAAGGCAAAGAAGATTGGTGATGAGCTCGGCGTGCCCGTGCCGCTCCCCGACGATGGGCACAGTCTGAGCCAGGCGCTGATGAAGGCCGTCCTGCTCCGCAACGGCGAGCGCGACACGAAGCGCCAGCAGTCCTTCTCATTCGTCGAGATGGAAGAGGCCAAAGCCATCGAGACGCGCTGGCGCGATGCGGCCGAGAAGATGAAGAGAAACCGCACGGTCTTCGCGCAGCGGCGTCTCAAGCCCGAGGACGTACTGCCCGAATGGCGCAAGTCACTCGCCGCGCTCGGCGGCAGGGAGGACGTGCAGCGCTTCACGGGCCGCGCCCTCGCGCGCCTCGGCGGTGCACTCGAGCCCGTGGGCAGCTCCGGTCGGCGCGGCTTCAAGACCCCGCTCACCGCGCTCCCTGAAGACGTACGCGAAAGGCTCGAGGTGGAGGGACTCGAAGGCTCGCTCCTCATCGACTTCGAATACCCGCCCGCGCCGCGCTGCCGCCCCCTGCAGCGAAGCCACCCGCTCGTCTCGGTGCTGGCTGAAACATTGCTTGAACGCACCCTCAGCAGCCTCGCCTTCACCGAGGTGAACGACCCGGGCGTGCTTGGCCGCGTCGGCTGCTGGGTGGCCGAGAACGTCACGTCGCGCACGCTCGTGGCGTTGGTGCGCTTGCGCCACCAGCTCACCTCGCAGCGGGGCACGCAGGCCACGGCGCTCCTCGTCGAGGAAGCGACCGCTATCGCGTGGACGGGTGGACCGGACTTGCTCGAAGGCCCCGACGCACTCGCGCTCCTCTCGCCTGTTCCGATCTCCGACCCACCACCGCATGTGCGCGAGCGCGCCGTCGCACAGGCACTCGGCCAACTCGAAACCCGCATGTCGGAGCTCGATGCGTTCGCCGAGCGGCGCGCGCAGGCACTCCTCGCCGATCACCGTCGGGTGCGTGAAGCCGCCGAAGCTCTTGGCCGCTACAGCGTAAAGGCTCTGCTCCCCGCGGACGTCATCGGACTCTTCGTGCTGCTGCCGAAGGTGGACTGAACATGGCAGCCAAGCGAAAGCCCCGAACCCGCGAGGCCCAGCTCGCCTTCGAAGCCCTCTCGATCGAAGGCGGCCTGCTGTCGCCCGAGTGGCTGTCGAAGGTGGCCCAGCTTCAGGCGGGCACCCAGACCGAGGCCGACTACCGAATCCACAAGGGGCTAAACCTCCGCGACGAGATCGGCCGCTACTGGCGCATCGCGCAGGCACACTGGGCGGACTTCAGGGTGGGCCGCGAGGCAAAGGCCGACGCGAAAGCCGTCTCCGAGCGCTTCACGCTCGCGCTGCTTCGTGACGCATTCGGCTTCACGACCCTCACGTCAGTGGAGCCTGTCGTCGTTCAGGAGCGCAGCTATCCCATCGGTCACGCCACGCTCGGCGGGCGCGTGCCCGTCGTCGTCGCGCCGGCGGACAGCGGGCTCGACACGCTCTCGCCGACGTTCGGCGACGGGGGGCGTCGTCGCAGCGCCTTCGGCCTCGCGCAGGAGTACCTGAACGCCGCCGACGGCGCCCT
>CAYNOM010000337.1:0-7041 GCA_964398415.1 uncultured Polyangiales bacterium
ATCCACGTGCTCGAACGTGACCTCGCCGCGGGGCGCGCTCGCGCCGGCATCGAGGACTCGTCGCTCGATGGCGCCCCCGGCATCAGTCTGAAACGCGACCACGCGCAACACCAGCTCGGCGTCGGGTGCAGCGATGCGCCGCGCATCGGACAGGGCCTCATCACTCACGTGCCACGCGACGTGAAGCCCCCTGCCATCGATACGGACCGCGCGCAGGGGAGGCGCACCCTGTCCCTCCTGGCTCGACGCGAGCTCGATGGGCAAAGGCTCGGGCTCAGGCGCCGGGGCTGCCGCAGCCATCGGGACGCCCGAGGCGGCGTCGGGTTTCGTGTGCAGCGCTGGGGGGGCTGGTTCGGCTGGTGGCGGCGGGCGAGACGGCGAGCTCGCGCGACGGTCGATCTCCGCCTTGGCAAAATCCAGCACGCGCTTGAGCAAATTTTTTGGCTTCAGATCCATGACAAGAGCCCCGGCTCGCAATGTTCGAGGGCGGCCCGCGCAGCGGCCACGTCTTTTTCGATCTGCGCTCTGAGCGCATCGATGGAGGGAAATTTCTGCTCACCACGCAGCCGCGCGACAAACCCCACGCGCAGCCGTCGGTCGTAGAGGTCTCCTGCAAAGTCGAGCAGATGGACCTCCATCGAACGCCCTGCACCGAGCGTGGGCCTCACGCCGAGGTTTGCGACCCCGAGCAGGGGCTCAGTGGGCAAGTCGGGTGCCGCATCGAGCACGCGCACGCGCACCGCGTAGACGCCGTCGGCCGGCGGCATCATGCCCGCGAGCTCGAGGTTGGCCGTTGGAAAACCGAGCGTGCGGCCGCGACGATCACCCGGCACCACGCGACGCTCGAAGTCGTGCACGCGGGTCAGCATGCGCGCGGCGAGCTCGACGTCTCCGCGCGCGAGGGCCGCCCGCACCTGGCTCGACGACACCAGCTGGCCGTCGAGCGTCACGGGCGAGACCGTGACCACGTTGATGCCGCGAGGCTGTCCCAGGGTGTGGAGCAGCTCCACGTCGCCGGCCCGCCCAGCCCCGAAGCGGAAATCGGTGCCCACCACCACGGCACATGCCCCGAGCTCGCGCACCAGCACCTCGTCCACGAACTGCTCTGGCGTCAGCAACGAGAACGCCGTGTCGAACACCTTGATCGCCACCTCGTCCGCGCCCGCACCGCGCAGAAGCTCGGCCCTGCGCGCGGGCGTCGTCAACAGCGGTGGTGCGCGGTCCGGCGCCACGAAGTGCAAGGGGTGCGGATCGAAGGTCAGCGCCACGACTCGTAGCCCCGCGGCATCGCGTGCTGCGAGCCGTCGGGCCGCATCGATGAGCGCGCGGTGGCCAAGGTGCACACCATCGTGATTGCCCGGCGTCACCACCGAGCGCCGCGCTCCCACGCGGTGCTGTGTCGTCGCTGCCATGCGTGAACCCGCCGAGGGTGCGGCAAATCGTGCGGGCGGTCAATCGCGGGGGATCAGTAGGGCTCGGCCTTGTAACCCTTGATCGGTGTCACCGTCGCTGGCCCCACAGGCTTGGTCGCGGACCCGGCCGCCGTCGGGCGGTCTCTGCGCATCGGGCGACGCACGGGGATCGGATCCATGGGCGGCGCCTCGACCTCGAGTCGATCACCGCGGATCTGGCGTGTCACCGTCAGATCGCGGTAGCCCTTGCGCTGAAAGCGAAAGGTGACCTCACGCCCGAACTGGGCCTCGGCTCCCGTCCACTCGACTTGGGTGGGCGTCGGTCCGTACTCTTTGTCGCCGACCACGACCATCGCGCCGGGTGGCGTGGAGCGCAGCGACACGAGCACCGTCGTGAACTGCGGGGTGTGCGCGCCGGGATCGGCAGCAGGCGCTTCGACGGCCTGGGGCTCGCCCTCGGCCACCATAGGCTCGACTGCCGGCTCAGGGGCGCCAGCATTCGTCGCTTCGCCTGCCGGCTCGCCTTGCTCGCTTGCCACGGCCAGGGGCTGAGGCTCCTCAAGGCCGCGGCCTAGGAAGGCCGCAGCGCCGAGGAGCGCGATCAACACGAGCGCGCCGGCGATCATGGGGGTTTTGCTCTTTGGAGGCGCAAGGGCCGCCGGAGCGACCGGCATGCCTACGCCGGACTGGGTGCCCATCGCCGCCGAGGGTGTGCCGCCCGACAGGAACTCGCCTCCAACCTGCGCCACCGACATGGAGCTCGGACTGTACGCGTACGTGGCCGAGTCGATGTCGCCGACGCGAAACTCGCCGCTGATCGTCGTGCTCAAGCCGCTGACCAGCTTGAGGGCGCCGAGCACCTCGTCCATGCTCGCGTAGCGCTCTTCGATGCCCTTGGCCATGCACTTCTGCACCACGGCCTCGAGGGCTGGCGGTACGCGGATGTTGGGATTGAGCTCGCTCATCGGCGGCACTTGCTCTTGAATGTGCGCCATCAAGATGTTCACGGAGTTCGGCCTGTCGAACGGCACCTTGCCCGTGAGCATCTCGTACATGATCACGCCGAGCGCGTAGACGTCGACGCGCGCATCGACCCTCTCGCCACGGATCTGCTCGGGCGACATGTACTTGGGCGAGCCCATGAAGAGGCCGGTTTGCGTGAGCTCTTCGCCCTTGTCCTCGAGATTTTTCACGAGGCCGAAGTCGAGCACCTTCACGAAGTCGTTCTCGTCGCCGTGTTGGACGAGGTAGATGTTGGCCGGCTTGAGATCGCGGTGGATCACGCCGAGGCCGTGCGCTTCACGCAGCGAGCGACAGATCTGACGCGCGATGTGCGTCACGCGCTCGGGCGAGAAGGGCCCCTCTTCGCGCAGCGCGCGATGCAGCGTGCGCCCCTCGAGCAGCTCCATCGCGATGTAGTAGATGTCGTCGTCCGTCTTGCCGTAGTCGAAGATCGTGACGGTGTTCGGATGCGTGAGCTTCGACGCGATCGAAGCCTCGAGAAAGAAGCGCTTGTGGAACTCGGGATCGTTCTCGCCGGTGTAGTTCGGATTGAGAACCTTGAGCGCCACGAGGCGACCCAAGGGAGCCTGCTCGGCGCGGTACACCTTGCCCATGCCGCCGCGGGCGATGGTGCCCCCGATCTTGTAGCGGTCGTTGATGAGCCGCCCGATCAGTGGGTCGGGTCCCGACGAGTTCACGCGCGGAACCGAGGCAGGGGCGCTGCGCGAGTCATCCATGGATCCCTCTTCGCTCCTTCAGCGTGCTCTCGCGCGGCGTTCATGGCCACCCATCGGCCTACCGCGGGGCGGCCGGCGCCACCGACCACGCCATCCGATATTTGCATCATTATCGGTTCGCACTGCACAAAACTGTCAAAACGGACCGTTGGGTGATAGGCCCCACAGTATCCGATTCAAAGGCCTTCTGAACTAAAAAAACGCCGCAATTTCGCACCTACATCTCGCCCCGAGGCGCTTCAGGTACCCCCTGGCGATGCCCGATTGGTGGGCTCACACACCCCTTGACCAGGGCCACGCCGCCGACGCATTGTTCAGCCGGCTTTCCGTGCGACTTCAACACTTCACTCCATGGGCCCCCGTCGTTCTCCTCACGGCGGCGTTTCTGCTCGTCGCCTGCGGCGAGGACGCCGAAAAGCGTCACGCCGCCTACGACGTGCTCCGCGCGACTGCAGACGACGGGCTCGGCTATCGGCTGCGCTTCCTTGCCCCCCCCTGGGACCCCGTCTCCACCGACGGGCTGGTCACCGGGCAGAGGAAGTCGATTCGTTTGAGCTCCGGGGAGGTCACGTTCGAGGCGGGCACCGCGCGCGTGGTCGAGATCGAGCGTGAGTCGATCATCCAGGGCTCGGGGACGCTACCCAAGTATCGCGCCGAGGCCGCGATCGCAGGCTGCGACCTTTCGCTCGCGCCGGGCGAGAGCTGTGCACAGCGCAAGGCCGTGGCAGAGCTTGCAGCGCGCCAGGCAGACGGGGAGATGCCCCTGTTCAGCGGGGTACGCAGCAGCGAGAACGACTTCGGGCAGGCCTACTACGAGCTCGCGACCCTGCGTACCGACGATCCGCGACGCTACCACCGTGTGGCATTTTTCGAGACGCCCATCCCCACGCGTTATGCGCTCGTGCGCATGGAAGGCACGCCCCGCCTCGACGAAAAGGAAGTGAGCCTCATGCTCGACGCGTTCGAGGTGTTCGCACCGGCCGCGCTGGGGTCGAACGACGACGCCGGAGTCGGCCCATGACGCGCCTCGTACCCCTGTTGCTCGTGGCTGTTCTGAGCGCTGCGTGGAGCTCCCAACCTGCGCACGCCCAGGACGGCGACGCGGCCGCGATTGAGAGCGCCCAAAGCCCGAGCGAGCCCCGAGCCGAGCGCCCAGCATCGGAGACTCACCCGTGGACCGGGCCCCGCGTCGAGCTCGCGTACCGCATCTACTCCCTGGCCGATTCGGTCGGCGGCGGGAGTGTCAACAGCGCTTGCTTCAGCGGTTACCTGCCCACGGGCTTCGTGCGTGCAGGTGGGGGGCTCGAAGCGGGTGGGCGCGCGTACGAGCACGGCCGCACCGAGGGCCTGATGAGCGGCAACGTGTTCGCCGGCTACCAGCACTTGCACGATCTGGGGCGGGTCGTGCCCTACGTCGTGGCGGTGGGCGAGCTCGGGGTGCTTTTCGGCAAGCGCTTTCACACCCCCATCAGCCGCAGCCTGCGCGGCGCTGGCGTCGAAATCGGGGCCGATGTCAACCTGGTGCGCAATCTGTTTGTGGGGCTCGGTTTGAGCTACATGGTCTACAGCATGGACGACCTGTCGTACGACACGTTCGGCATGCGACTTTCCATCGGACTGTGAACCGCGCTTCTTCGCTATACTGCGAGACGTCGAGGGCCTCCTTCAAGGTTCGGCTTCAAGGTTCGGCTTCAAGGTTAGGCGCGGCGGAGGAATCAATGGCGAAAACGCAGGTGGGGGCGCGCAAGGACGACGCCCCCCCAGCCTTCGAAGACATCCTGGCTAGACTCGGTGACGTGGTCGAACGCTTGGAATCCGGAGAGCTGCCCCTCGAAGCCTCGCTCGAGCTCTTCGAGGAAGGCGTGCGCCTGTCCAAGCTGGGCGCCGCGCGCCTGGATGATGCCGAGCGCAGGATCGAACGCCTGCTGAACGACGACGGGGATACAGCGCCCGCCGAGCTGCGAGAGAAGGAGACCGAGAGCCCATGACGCAGGTGGTGACCGTTCACACGGACTTCACGGATCTGAACCAGATGGCGCAGGGCCTCATCGGCCGCGTCGATCCGGTCAAGGTCATCCTGCCTGGCCCAGAGCCAGTCGATGCTGGCGAGTGGGTCCAGTTCGCGGTGACGCTGCTTGACGGTACGCCCGGGTTTGCAGGCGTAGGTCGCTGCGTGACGGCTGTCGACAACGGCGAGGAGCGCAGCTCGCACCAGCGCTTCGACGTGGTGATCGACTCGCTGCAGTTCGATCCGCGCGGCCAACAGGTGTTCGAGCACATCCTCTTGCTCAGCGGCTACGAGGGCGAGGGCGAACCCGCGGGCGCGCAGGCCGATGACTACGCCTACGGAGGCGCCGACGACGACCAGGCCTACGAGGATGTCTCCGCCCAGGAGGTGCCCACGGGTGCTTACTACGAGGCGCAGGGCGTCGAGATGATGAGCGGCGGCCAGTACGGCGCTGTCGCGACGGAGTTCACCGGCAGCGCGATCGAGGTGCCCGCGGATGCGCTCGAAGAGGTGCGCGCAGCCGAAGCCGCGAACGACGACTACGCCGAGGACGAAGCCACGATGATCGGGGAGAGCCCCGACCTCGCCGGCATGGAGGATGACGATCGGGCCACCGTGCCGCCCACCGCGCAGGCCGCGGCGGTCGCGCCTTTCGCGGGGCAGGATGACATCGAGGAGGGCGCCTTCGAGCTCGAGGTGCCCACGGGCGCAGTCGACATGCTGAGCGCGCCGCCGAGGATGCCCTCGACCGCACGCTCGAACGGCGCGGTGTTCTCCTATCCGGACGGGTTGCCGTTCCCCGAGAAGCCACCGCGTCCCGCGCTCGACCCGTCCATGCGCGTGAGCCCAGCACCTCGCCCGCAGGCCGGGAAAGACGAGCACGACTGAGCTCAGGGTCGCGAGGTGCCCACGTAGCCGAGAGCCTCGAGCTGGGCGGCGGTGGCCGCGTCGATCGTCGTCTTCTCCGCCCGATGTCGGCGTGACGGGCCGGTGACCGGGCTCCCCGATTGCTCGCTCGCCCACAGCGCCAGGCCAAGCTGTCCACGCAGGTAGCGCACGGTGATGGGGCGCTCGTGGGCGACGTCGGTCTGCTCGCGTGGATCGGTCGCGAGATCGTGGAGCATGACGCGCTTCTCGGTGCGCTGGATCAACTTCACGCCCGAGCCGACGGCCGTGCGCCAGCCGTCCATGAACCCCGAGACGGTGATCCGCGGCGCGCTATCGGTATCGCCACGCAGAAGCGGCAGCAGCGAACGCCCGCTGAGTCCCTCGGGCACCTTCTCGCCCAGCGCCTCGAATACGGTCGGCACGATGTCGACGAGGCCCGCCGGGTTGTCGAGCCGCACGAGCTCACGCGTCACGCCCGGCATGCGGATCAGCATCGGGATGCGGATCAGCTCCTCGTAGACGCTGTGGCCGTGTCCGACCGAGCCGTGATCCCAAAACTCTTCGCCGTGATCGGCAACCAGCACCACCAGCGTGTCGTCGTCGAGCTCGCGCGTCTGGAGGGCGTTCATGATCGAGCGGAAGTGCACATCGTGGTAGCTGATCTCGCTGTCGTACAAGGCCTCGAGGCGCGCCTTGTCGCGGTCTTTGAGCTTGATCTTGCCGATCTTGATGTCCTCGAGGAGCGTGCTGTTGCCGGAGAAATCGACGACGCCCGAGTAGGGCTCGGGATCGTAGATCGAGATGAACTCCGTGGTGGGCCGGTAGGGCACGTGCGGGTCGATCGCGTGCACGTAGAGGAAGAAGGGCTGCGTCTTCGGACGCTTGTCGAGCCACTCGAGCACGTCGCTGGCCAAGAACTTGGCGCGCGTGGGACGCCCTTCGCGGATGTAGTTGCGGTAGGTGTCCCAGCCCTGGTTGAAGCCGAACTTGTCGG
>CAYNOM010000338.1:0-7030 GCA_964398415.1 uncultured Polyangiales bacterium
TGACCGTCGAGGGGTCGACCCCAGAACTGCTCGCTCGTGAAGGGCGAAAGGAGCGCGCGATCCGAGCCAGACACGGGATTGGTCAAGTAGCGTTCGGCGAGCAATGCCTTGGCCTGCTGGATGCGACCCGTAAAGAGCGGCACCTCGTACATGCTCCCCTCGTGATTGCGGACCCAGTAAGGGCCGTCGTGGCGGATGGAGTATTGCAGCAGGTTGTTGGCTTGGCAGTTCGACGGGTACTGGCTTCGTTCACAGCTTTTCACCCGCGTTCCGACCACGTTTACCGCCACGGTCTTGTGTCGATAGTTGAAGTTGCCGCGCGCAAAGCCTCCGCGAGCAAACAGCTTGCCCTTGTCGATGGCATCCTGCGCAATGTCGAAGTGAACCTCGCGATAGGCAAGCGGCGCGGCGCGACCTGTGCGTATGAGCTCGTCACAGTTCGCGAGCTTGTCGTCGTCGCAGACGTACTCGACGCCACGCCTCCAGTGGGTAGCCGTGCGGAACGAGTCACCCGCCGAGTCCTCACAGAGCCCGCGCAGCGAGCTCGTGGTTGAGCCAGTGGCCAAGAAGGGCTTGGGAGGCGTCGAAACGCCCTCCTCGATTCTCTCGAGTTGCGGCGCGGCAAACCAGGTGCCGTCTTGCTCGCTCGGCACGGTCCAACCCACGGTCAGCACGCCATCCGACAGCACGTGCACTCTGGCGTAGTGCCGTACCCAGCCCGGCGCCAGAAACTCGGCACCCGCGTGCAGCCCCCGGGCGTCGTCGAAGTACGTCCCCACGTCGGAGCCGGTCGTCCCTCCACCAAGAGACAGGCTCAAGCGCTCTTGCTCTTCGTGTTGATACCAGCTCAGCCAGTAGCTTCCCGCACGCACGTCGACGCTCTGGCGATACTCGGGCGTGGCGGTCGTCACGGCCTCTTCGAAAGCACCATCTTCCACGGTCGTACCCGAGAGAGGGATGCCGTACTTGGCCGCAAGCTGTGCGTGGAGGTCACGGACCTCGTCATCCGACTTTGCTTGGAGATGCAGCTGATACTCGCCGAGAACCCCGATGAACGAACGGTTGTAGTTGTGGGAGATGAAGTGTTGGCGCAGGTCCGGCACGCCGTCCGCGGTCACCACGCGCTCACCGTTGACGAAGAGCTCAACGACCCCCGGCTCACCCGACGGACCGGATCGCCAACTGGAGGCCCTGAGTGACACCACGAAGGGCGACGAGGCCTGGATCAAGCCGGGGTCAGAGGCTGCGCGAAGGCCATGCTCCTGCAGCATCACCCTTCCGGTCGCGGGCTCCAGCACGAGGGCTTGGCCGAGCACGTCGGAATTGACGCTGCGCCAAAGTATCTGCTCGGAGCCGCTATCTGTCTGAGCGACGAAGGTTGCCAGATAGTCATGCGGTGGGTAGTAGCGAGCCCCGGAGTTCTGACGGTTCGCGTAGAAGGCGTAGTATCCGGGCGTCGGTAGACTCAGGCTGTTGTTCTGCGCCATTTGGAGCCCGGCGTGCGACTCGGTCCCGGCGCCGATGCCCGCCAGCGCGGGCAGGGCACCAGAGGCTCCCAACGCCCCGTAGCGGAACGCGCGCGCGCGGTCGATGATGGAGTCTGCCGGTCCCACGAAGCCCGACACCTCCGACATGCCATGGCCCGCGGCGACGCGTGCGACCTCGTCGCCCTCGACCCACACCGCGGGGTGCTCCATGTCGATCCCGTAGCGGGCTCCAAGATACGCGTGCAGCGCGCGAAGGTCGGCAAGTCCGAGTGCATGGCTGTAGGCGAGCCACTCGGAGAGCTGGCCCCCTTGTGCGCCGGGGCTGAAGATCACGCCTCCAAGGGGCTGCGCCGGAAACACCCTCGGACTCTGGGCCATCAGGTGCCCATTGATGTAGATGCGGGTACCGGCTTCCGTGCCCGCGGCGCCGCTGCCTTGGACCACCAACGTGATGACGGCCCCGCGATCGGTTCGAACGCCGGGGTAGAAGGCCGGTGCAAACCCGACCGTCACTTCCTGCTCCTCCATCGGCTGGCTAGGTGGGTTGGCCTGCCAGTTCAGTACCACGGTGCCGGGCCCGTAACGGTTGAGGGCGAGCAGTGCCCACTGGGCTCTTCCGTCAGCAAGCGAGCGCGTATTCGAGAACAACGCGGCCCCACCTTCGCCCTCGACGCGATACACGGCCGAGAGGGTATAGCTCTCATGCTCCGTCGCCTCTTGGTCGGTCTGCAGAATGCCCGTCATTCCGGCGAAGGAGATGGACTGCCGTCCTCCGATGCCGTCTGCCACGATCTGCGCGCTCGGGGCCCCTGCCGTTCGGTCTACTGCTCGTGCGCGCCGGTCTGCGTTGACCAGGTTCGTCCCGCGATTGCTGCAATACTCGACGTAGCCGGGGTGCGAATCGCGCTCTCTGCAGTCATCGGCGCGATACCAGAGCTCGAGCCCCGTCCGCGGCAGCAGTGACTCAGCACGGTCGTCCACCTCTCCTGCGGACGCCGCCGGCGAGTCCGTTTGGTAGAGGCGCACTGCTCTCGCGGCGAGGCCGACGCCAACATCTGGGCAGCGCGCATCCGAGGGTTGGCCATCGACTACGGTGACGCCATCCGCCGCGTAGCAGCTCAACGGCGATTCCGACTCGCTGAACGCAGCGGCACACCCCGTGTCCGAGCATGTGGGCTCCCAGGTAAGTTTGGCGCTCTGACTCGTGCTGGCCTGAGCTGTGCAAGATGCGGTCTCCAGCAGCGCGTTCCAGCCCTCCACTGCGCACTCCCGCACGACTTGCTTCAACTCGTCGCGCAGGGAGAGCACCACGAGGTCATCTCCATCCTGGAAAGGATGGGCGGCGCTCCAAGAATCGCGCACGCGCTTGAGGTTTGTAACGTAGTCGCCGATGAACGCGTTGGCGTAGTCGTACTCCGCACTCACGGCGTAGTTCTCGGCCGCCTGAGCTGGCTGTGAGTCGCCGACATCGGCGCCACCCGAGTTGCCTTGACGGATGCGGTCGTAGTCGATGCCCTTCGCTTCGCAGAGCGTGTCGATCCAGGAGGAGGGCTTCTGCACGAGCGGAAGGTCGTAATCGACGCTTCGGAGATCGACGCCGATGCGCTGCTCGAGGGCCAAGCGCGCCATCTGGGCTGCGCGCTTGGCTTGCCAGAGGGCGTGATCGTAGCGGACCTTGGCCGTGTTGTAGTGGGCGCGCATCACCGCGCTCACGGGGAAAACTCGACCCGCCTCGTCGCTCTCGAGACCCAGCGCTTTCGCCACCTCGCGGCCTGCCTGGTTACGAGTGCTGTCAATCTCCGCCATTGCGGAGGACACTTTCGCGTGGCCCTCCCCCAGCGCGCGGCGCGCGTCGTCGATGCTGTCCATGCGCTGCGTCAGGCGGTCGGCCATCTCGAGCAGGATCAACTTGCGCGACTCGTCATTGATGTCCTGCTCGGCGTCCCGTGCGAGCATGGCCAGGGCTGTCTGTGTCACGGTGTCGGAGCAGACCGCAGCCGCCGACGCGATCCCGCCCCCCAGCCACCCCTTCGGCCCCATCGCCTTGCCGACCGCGTCACCACAGCGACCGGCTGCGGTGGAAATCTTCGAGATCATCGCCAGGCTCGACAGCTCATCGTTGGCGTCGTTGATGCGTAGTTGGGCGCCAATGACCTCGAAGTCGCGACTCAGATCGCGAAGCGCACGGGAGACCGTCGCGATTGCGGCCGAGTACGATTGGATCCAGCCGGTGAGCGACGCGACAGACTCCCCCATCTCCCCGCGCAGCACAGGCACGACGTGTTGCACACCGTTTTGCGCCGCAGCGGTCTCGGCAATCCCCTTCGGGATGCCAGGGATCATCATGCTGCGAACCATGCCTTCGACGCGCTCGGCGGCACACGTGAGCTGCGCCTGAAGGCGCGGAAAGTCTTCCGGTCCTGCGATCGTCGGGGGCGCCCTCAACCGCGTATCGCAGCCCGCTACCCCACCGCCGTCGGCGCCAACGCTCGCCACCAACTGCAGGGCGAGCGCAAAAACGTCCAAGCTCAGATCGTTGTTGTAGGTGCGAGGTCTGGTGAAGCCCGGCTGAGCCAATACGTCGGGCTGCTTTCCGGGAAAGCTCTCAAAGATGACGCTGCCGTGCGACTGGATGTTCGGTTCCTTGAGCTGCTGGGCGATCCAGCCCGACCCGAGGGCGCGATCGAAGGAGCCCGCGTGGCTCGATGGGACGAAGCCCATGCGCCCTGTCTCCGTGCACGTGAACCCCGGAGCGCTGATCCCATCACCGGCCACCGGCGCACACCATACGGGGGTCTTGCCCTTGTCCGTCGTGGCGCGGTACCAAATGCCATCCGTGACAGCGGGATATCTCGCTTCTTTGCCACGCTGCGGTCCAAGCCCCGTCATTTTGCCCTGGACCGCAACCTGCAGGCCACGAAGCCAGCCGGGGGTCGCCCCCATGCCCGTGAGCGAGCCCTGCTTGGCGTACTCCTCGAGGCTGGTGACGAATTTCGATTGCCAGTAGTGCTGGAAATCGTCGAACGATGCGCCACCGAGCGCCTTCACGACCGATACCGCGTTCACGAGACGGGCTTGCGCATCCATCCAGCCCGTCGGCGTTCCGCCGCAACTCTCCGCGCTGAAGCCACAGAGGAGGTTGTCTGCGCATTGGTTCGTGAATGCGCTCGACAGTAAGGCATGACGCTGACACGGCCATCCCCCCGCCGCGTCAAACCCCGTCTCCGGACGGCCGAGGCGAATCCAGTCACGCCCGTCCAGCGTGATCACCGCCACGTAGAACGGCTCGAGACGCACTGCGAGGCGCGACCCCACCTGCCTGAACAACCCGTGGTTGACCCACGACATCTGGGCCGGCTCGTAGCCACACGTGGAAGCGGCCTGACGCGGCGTCATGCCCCGCGTGGATTGCGAGCGTGCGGCGCACCAGAAACGCTGCGTAGACTCGATTTGCGCCAGCGCGTCGCCCGGCACCGGAACCTCGATCCCGGCCGTGACGCCGAGCTGCTCTGTCGTTTCGATCGTCGAGAAATGGCGGTCACTCGAGGTGAGGCCGAAGACGCTTGGCAAACATGAGCTCGCCCGGGTCGGACATGCCACCGCTTGCTCTCCGTTGGGCCCCGAGCCGGGTCGCGCGATTGGGGTGCCATCGGGCAGCGCGTCGGGGGCCACACACGGAGGCAGCTCCACCCCCTCAGCCGTGAACTGCCAGTAGCACAAGGGCTCAGAGCCGACGGCCACGTTGACGGGCTCGAACCCCTGGCCGATCCCCAAGCAGTTGCGCAGGGCCGTCAGGTCCGACGCCAACTGCACCGAGCTGCCGGACGAGGTGTCGAGCTCGCGGGCGGTGAGCAGCTTCGCAAGGTCGACTCCCTGATCGTGGGACAACTCCTCGACGCGCTCGAGGTTGACCACGCCGCCGCACAGCTCCTCCAGCTTCTCCCGCGCGATCTCGGAGCGACCGTCGACAGCGAAACCGGCCTCGATGACCTCTTGACCCAGCCTGTCGGCGCGCTCGGCCGCCTGCTCGGCGACGTCGAGGTAGTAAGCGAAGCTCGACTCGATGTCGTCGTTGTTCTTGACCGCCTCCATCAGCTCGTCTTCGAGCTTCACCTTCTTCAGGCCCGTGCAGTGGGTTTCGCCGTCCTCCGGATGCTCCGGATCGGGCGCCACGCCACCGGTGATATCGTCGGCCGAAGGACCGAGCGTGAACGGGATGAACTGGATGGGCTCGACCCCTAGCTTCACGCCCGGATCGTCACCGACTCGGATGCCAAACAGAGGAAGCTGCCGCTGCACGACAGGGTGCAGCCCGTCCAGCGTGAACCCCACGAGAGGGCGCCTGAGGCCCGTCTTAGGGTCGCGTCGGGTGACATAGATCCGCAACGCCACGTCGGCCCACAGGCGGCAGCTCGAAGACTCACACTCGCGGAGCGAAGACGCGGCAGCAGGCGCGTCGGAGGCGCCGCTCTGAAAGAGGTTGAAGAGCACATCGCCGGACGCGTTCAGCGTGGGTTGCGCGCGAAACTTGTAGTGGGCCTCGTCGCACTCGGATTTGGCCAGGGCGCAGTCGAGACCCGCCTCGCCGAACCAGATCTCGTACGTGCGTGAGGCGGTTGCCGCGTCGGGGACCTGCACACGCAGATCGTGGAGCGCGATCGACGTGGCCCCAACGAGCTCACCCCCCCCGGTGCCGCCGCTGCTAGTGCGGACTCGGGCCCAGCCCTCGAGGCTTTGCGCCAGGTTGGCCTCGAGCGCCTGCAGTGCGCTCGACCTCAGCCTGCCCTGCTCACGCAGCCGAAAGCTTGGATGACGAAGCACGCTGAGCAGCGCCGCGTAGGCGTGGTACACGCCGTGGTGCGCGTGCTGCATCGAGAAGTAGCCGGGGTCGTCATGCACCCCGGCCATGATCTCCAAATCGCTGGGGCCCGCCTCAGGCCAGTACAGACGGGCCAGGTGCGACGAGCGTTGGGACAACGCCTGGTAGTACACGGCCTCCGCGGCATCCCAGCGCTCCTCCGTGCCGAGAACGCGCGGGACGCCGCTCGTCACGCTCGGGTCGGGCGTGATGCCGCGCCCGAGAGCCAATGCTTGCTGGGCGATTCGCTCCGTGGCGCGAACGAAAGACTCTCGGTCGGTGCCGAGAAGGCGCAACACTGCGTCGACGTCGACGACGTCACTGCTCACAAGATCGCCGAACACGCCCGAATTGTCCTGCTCGTAGGCTCGCGCCACGCGTCCGATGAGCTCGTCGACATCCGCGCGATCCTCGCCAACGGTGCCCATGCGGGGGTCGATGCGCGTGATGCGGATCATGTGCTCGGCAGCGCGATCACGCTCGCTCTGACGCGTGGAGGTGACGATCGGGAACTGCCCCTTGAGCGCGTCACGCCCTGGATACTCGGCAAACGCGTAGCCCACGACCGTTCCCGTGGCGCCGCGTGGACAAGAACCGCACGCCCCCACCCAACGCCATGTTCCGTCTGCCGTGCCGCCTCCGCAGCTCAGAATAGGCACGGTGGCCCCCCGCCGCGGCGTGGGCT
>CAYNOM010000339.1:0-7025 GCA_964398415.1 uncultured Polyangiales bacterium
AAAATGGCGCCCAGAATGCCCTTGCGGTTGTCGTGGGCAAAGTCGCTGAAGTCGCGCGCGACCTGCTGCACCTCGTCGGGCAGCGCGGGCTCTGCAGGCGCCGACGCGAGCTGAGCGTTCGCCAGGGCCTTCTCCTCGGACTCGCGTGCCTGCTCCTTCAGCTCTTCCTTGAAGTGCTTCTTTTTCGTGGCTTTCGCGGCCTTTTTCGCCGCGAGGCGCTGGCCAGGCGTCATGCCCTTTTCAAGCTTGAGCACTTCGCTGTCCGCGTCCTCAGGCCGCGCTTCGCCCTCGGTCTCGGGCTCCGTGCCTTCCGGCTCCAGCTTTTCTTCTTCGCCCATGCTTGCCGCCACCCTTGCCGTCACTCGAGCCACACGCCTCTTCCCTTGAATCATCGCCGGTCGAAGCAATCGACCATGGCGCGATGCCCAAAAAGGCGCTCGACTATACCCAGCGCCCCCTCCAAGTCAACGCACGTTGGCGGCCCGACCCAGCCGTGGTATCGAGTCGCAATGCTGCGCCATCGCAGGTGTTTTTTCTCCGCCCCGAGGGGCTGGGCGGGGGCCGTGACGATGCTCGCAGTAGCGCTCTTCGCGTCGCCAGCCGCGGCCTACGAGGAGCAAGCCGCCCTCGATCTGGGCGCGGGCTACACCTTGCGCTCGTCCTCGCCCCCGCTTTCGGCCTCGGGCGCAGAGCTCAGCGTGGGCGCGGCCACGGGCATCTCCGACCTGTTCTTCGTGCGCTTTGCCCTCGGCTACGGGCTCTTCGCCAGCTCGAACGACTTCGCGCACGTCGGCCGAGCGCGCGCCGAGATGGCCTACCTGATCGACGTGGTGCGCATCGTGCCCTTCGTGGGCCTGGGTGCGGGCGTGTTCGTCTACGACGATGCGGGGCTCGACTTGAGGCCCGGCGCCCACCTGCTGCTCGGCTTCGACTACCTATGGTCGCGCGAGTGGAACGTGGGCCTCGACGTGCGCCCGGGCCTGGCCGCGACGCGGCACGGGAGCGTCACCACCCTCGAGGGGCAGCTCCGGCTGAGTCGCATGTTCGACCTCTTCTGAGTCGAAACGCAGAAACGGCTTGAGCTTCTGCAGGGTTTTCTGACCGATGCCGCGCACGGCCAAGAGGGCCTCGGGCGAAGGGAATGGGCCATTCTGGTCGCGGTGCGCGACGATGCGCAGCGCAAGGCTCGGTCCAATCCCGGGCAACAGGGCGAGGTCTCCCGCGCTCGCGCGGTTGATGTCCATCGGCTCGCCATCCCGCAGGGCGTGCGAGACCTCGCTCGGGGGTGGTCTGAGCTTTCTTTCGGGGAGCGCGCCGGGCTCGGGAGCCCGACGGGCCAGGGCGATGCAGCCCAGGCACGCGAAGAGGACACACAGGGCAAGGCGCGCATGATCGGTCACGCGGCCCCTATCGGCCACGAGCTGTCACGGTTGCGCGGCGACCGTCAGCCCGGCGCGGGCTCTGCGGGTGGCAGCTCGGAAGGCTCACCCTCGGGCTTGTCTTCGGGCTTGTCTTCGCGCGGGCGCTTCGCAGGGGGCTGCATCGGCGCGCCGTATTCGTCGCCGAGCTTTTTCTCGAGCTTGTCGAGCAGCATGATCTCGACGTAGCTCGGCATGCCCTGCACGCTGGCGATGATCGTGACGAGCGGCCGTCCGTCTTGCTCGTCCGCGATCACCTCGAAGCTCCCCGGATAGCGCCGATCGCCATCCCTGTACTCGAAGAGCATGTAACCCGCCTCGGGATCGCGGTCGGTGATCGGCATGCGCATGTCGACGCGCACCATGCGCAAGGTGGCGTTCCAAACACGCTCGAAGGGGTAGCGCACCTGTGCCTGACGCTTGGCCTCGGCGTGAGGGGCGAACGCTAGCCCGCAGGTGAGCACGGCGAGAACGAAAAGACTGGGGACGAGATGCCTTCGCACCCGGACAGCCTCGCCCGCGCTGCGCAGGCGGGTCCAGAAAGCGTCAGACCGTGGGCTCGGGATCGTCGGTAGCGCGCGCACGGAGCAGCGCAGAGAACGGAATGTGCGCCTTCAAGAGGGGCACGACGCCGATCACCGTCATCATCAGCGCGTTGAGCAGGTAGAGCAGAAACACGAAGGCGGCACCCTCTCGCCCCACGAGCGCAGGCTCGAAGTACAGAGACAGCGCGGCCGACACCGAGATCTGAAAGCTGCCGAAGAGTCCGGGCCCCCCCGGCAAGAGGATGCCCAGGGCGAGCACGCCCATCACCGCCACCGCGTGGCCGAGCTCCATCGGCAGCCCGCAGGCGAGGCCCAAGACCCACATGAAGACAGCGTTGATACTCCAGTAGAGCACCGTCTCAAATGCGAATCCGAGCGCCAGGCGCGCGTCGCCGATGGAGCGAATGCCCTCCGCCACTCCGTCGACCTTCTGGGCGAGCAGCTCAGCGAGACGCGGTGAGACGATGCCGAAGCACAGGCGCACGAGCTTCGTGGCGAGCTCGCGCTTCCAGAGAAAAGCCGCGAGCGCCAGCATCGCGCACAAAAACACGGCGAGCACGACCGACGCGTAGGCCGGCACGAGCCGCGCCGCCCCAGACGTGACCTCGCGTCGCGGTAGGGCCCACAACGCCCACGCCACGCACAGGCTCGTCAGGGCACCGTCGAGCACGCGCTCCACCGCCACCGTACCGAGGCCCACCGAGATCGGAATCTGCGCGCGCAGCTTGCTGACCGCAGGCCGGGCCAGCTCCCCGAGGCGCAGGGGGAGCGCGAAGATCGCGAAAAAGCCTATCCAGTTGACGAGGATCACCTCGCTCAGCGGCAGGCGCTTCACCGGCGCGATCAGGTAGCGCCAACGCGTCGCCCGAAACACCGTCAACACGAACAACAAGAGCGTCGAGAGCAGAACGAGCTCCCAGCGCACGGCGGCGAGGCTCGCACGACTCGGCACGAGGGGCAGCCCTCCGCGCTGGGCGAGCCACGCAAACAAGACGCCGAGGACGACCGAGATCCCGAGGCGCGGCCCCACGCGGGCCCACAACGAGCGCGCCTTGGTCGGCGCATCCGAGCTGACGCGGGATGTCGATTCAGCCTGCACGCGTCGGCCGATGTATCAGAGGGTCGCCTCTCCCGCCAAGAGTCGACTCGGGTTGTCGCGCAGTAGAATCTGCGTTTCGTCGGGTCCCACGAGCCGCTTCAGGCGCTCGAGGGCGTCGGCCACACGGGGGGCGTCTTCCGGACGGTGAGCATCGGAGGCCGCGATCGTATACACGCCCTCCTCCAGCATGCGCTCGGCAGCGCGCTGGGCGGCGCGCCCGTATTTGCCCACGAGCGACATGAGGTCGAGCTGCAGGCCCAGGTCTTGGTCGAGGAAACGCTCGATCGGCGTCGTGCGCTTGAACAGCGGCGCATAGCGCTCGGGATGGGCCAGGATGGGCCGAAGCCCCTTGAGCCCGAGCTTGAACACGAGCTGCTCGAAGGCCACGGGGAGCACATCGTGCGCAAACTCGACGAGCAGGGCTCGGCCTCCCGGAAACGGCACGAGCTCGCCGGCGTGCAAGAGCTCGAGAAATAAGCCGTCCACGTGGTGCTCGGCCGACAGGGACAGATCGGGGAGCCCGCCTGCCTCGTCGGCGCGGGTGCGGAACGCGTCGAAAGCGGCCGTGAGCCCCGCCCGCGTGTTGTCGAACATGCCGCTACGGATGTGCGGCGTCGTCACGAGGTGCGAAAAGCCCAGGGAGGCGAGCTCTCGGCACAGCGTGATCCCGTCTTCGATCGTGCGCACGCCGTCGTCGACGAAGGGCACGTAGTGCAGGTGCAGATCGACGTAGCCGCTCATGGCTGAGGCTCTTTCAGGAGGTCTTGCGAAAGGCGTAGCAGCTCGTCACGGGTATTGCGCTCGGGATCGTCGAGCACGAGCTCGAGCAGCGCGTCGAGCGTTCGGCCGAGCACAGGCCCCGGGGCGAGCGTGAACGCCTGCATCAGATCACGTCCCGAGATGGCGAGCTCCTTGCTCGAGAGGGCGATCTCTGGGAGCACCAAGCGTTCGACCCGCGCTGTAAAGCGACGCGCTTCGGCGACCAGGCGCCCCTCGTCGTCGGCCCCCACGGACGTGACGAGCTCGCCAAAACGCGCGACGTGCAGGGCCATCTCGCGACCCACCTTGCGCGCAAAGCGCCGCACGTCGGCGTCGCTGAGCTGGTCTCGCCCGGGCTCAGTGTGGTGACGCAGGTAGGTGAGCACACGCGCGCGCTCCTGATTCGAAAAGCGGTAGCGCACGAGCCACTCCTCGATCCAGGCGAGGTCGGTCACGGGGTGAAACAGGGCCGCGAGCTGCACGCACACGTCGGGATCATGACAGCGGTCGAGGGCCTCGAGCGCGCTTTGCCAGTCCTCGTCGGGCAAGAGCGCGAGCGTTCCGGCCGTGACGTCGAGGATGCCGGTGCGGGCCATGACGTCGAAGGCGCGCGAGGGCGTGCGCGCCTTGAGCGCCTTGAGCCACTCGTCACGCACGCGCTCGCCGGACACCTTCTTGAAGGTCTCGAGGGTTGGGCGAATTGCCGCCTCCGTTTCTGGATCGAGGCGAAACTCGAGGGTCGCTGCGAAGCGCGCGGCCCGCAGCACGCGTAGCCCGTCCTCGGAAAAGCGCTGTGCCGCGTCTCCGACCGCGCGAATCACACCGCGCTCTAGATCATCTACCCCGCCGAACGGATCGGTGACCACGCCCGACAGGGGATCGAAGGCGATGGCGTTCACCGTGAAGTCACGTCGTGAGAGGTCGGCGACGATGTCCGTGACGAACTCGACGCGGTCGGGCCTGCGACCGTCCGAATAGGCGCCCTCCCCGCGCAGCGTCGTCACCTCGTAGCTCTTGCCGCGATGGCGTACCGTGACCGTGCCGTGCTGGATGCCCGTGGGGATCACACGTGGAAACACGGCTTGCACTTGCTCGGGGCGTGCGCTCGTGGCGAGGTCCCAGTCGGCCGCGGGCTTGCCCCGCAAGAGGTCGCGCAGGCAGCCGCCCACCACCCATGCTCCGTAACCGCGATCGGACAGAGTCCGACACAACTCGAGAACGTCGCGGGGGATGGAGGCTTGGTCGATGATGGCGGTCGCGTCTGTCACGGGGGGTGTCTTTGCCATTTTTCAGCCTAGCAGTCGCGGTCTCGGCGGAAGGGGCGCGTTATACTGCTTGAGCTTGCTGCGGCCCGGCTCTTTCGATTCGCACAAGACCTGAGACATGCGCAGATTTTTTAGATCCTACAGGCCATTGCTCGCGCTCGCGGTCGTGCTCGTCGCGTTCGGGGTCACCTTCGTCTGGCCCCGTGACAACGCCCTCGATTTCGACATCGACGGCTCGCCACGCGCCCAGGCGGCTCGCCAGCAAGATACGTACGACCTGCGCCGCCTACGTGTGCTCAGTCGTGTGATCCTGAAGGTGAAGGACGCCTACGTCGAGCCCGAGCGCGTCGACCCAAGGCGCATGCTTCTGTCCGGCCTCAACGCCATCCAGCGTGCGGTGGCGCCGGTGCTCGTCCAGTACCGCGAAGGTGACGACCGCGTCACCGTGCAGCTCTACGACAAGCGCGCCGAGTTCCGCGTCGACGACGTGTCGGCCCCCTGGCAGCTCACCCAGCGCTTCAAGGACGTCTTCGGCTTTCTCCAAGACCACCTGCGCGAGGAAGACCTCGACCTGCGCGATGTCGAGTACGCGGCCGTCAACGGCATGCTGCGCACGCTCGATCCGCACTCGGTGCTCTTGTCGCCCGACGTCTACAGCGAGATGCGCACCTCGACGCGCGGTCAGTTCGGGGGTCTCGGGATCGTGATCGCGCTGCGCGACGGCTTCTTGACGATCATTCGCCCCTTGCCCGGCACGCCGGCCGAGCGCGCGGGCCTCGCCAAGAACGACCGCATCATGAAGATCAACGAAGAGTCGACGCTCAACATGTCGCTCGACGAGGCGGTCAAGCGCCTGCGCGGCACTCCAGGCTCGAGCGTCGATGTATGGGTGCGGCGCGATGGCGGCTCTCAGAAGTCGCGCAAGTTCAAGCTCACGCGCGCCATCATCCATCTCGAGTCGGTCGAATCGCGCATGCTCTCCGGGGGCATCGGTTACATCAAGATCTCGAGCTTCCAAAACAAGACCCACGAGGACATGGAGCGCGCCCTCTCCGAGCTGCATCGCCAGCCGATGAAGGGCCTGGTGCTCGATCTGCGCGACAACCCCGGTGGCCTGCTCGAACAGGCCGTGCGCATTGCCGACAGCTTCCTGACGAGCGGCACCATCGTCACCACCTCGTCCAACGATCCAACCCAGCGCGACGAGAAGTTCGCGACGCGTGAGGGCACGGAGCCCAACTACCCCATGATCGTGCTCGTCAACGGGGGCAGCGCCTCAGCCAGCGAGATCGTCGCAGGCGCGCTGCAAAACCACGACCGTGCGCTCGTGGTCGGGCAGCAGACTTTCGGCAAGGGCTCGGTGCAGCTGCTCTACGACTTCCCGGACGACGGCTCGGCGCTCAAGCTGACGATCGCCCAGTACCTGACGCCCGGTGACCTCTCGATCCAGGGCGTGGGCATCGTGCCCGACATCGCCATCGACCCGATGACGGTCGACCCAGAAGACATGGACCTCGCAGCGGACACGGTTTACACGCGCGAGGCCGACCTACGGCGGCACCTCACGAACGACCGCGCGGCCGAGACCAGCAGCTCGGCGGTGGTGATGCGCTACTACCTGCCGCGGTCCACCCGTGAGGAGCTGCGTTCGGCGGCGCCCGAAGACGCGCCTGAGAATGAGCAGGAGGACGAGTTCCTCACGCGCTTCTCGCGCGAGCTCTTGGTGCGTGCTCCGCGCCCGGGGCGTCGCGAGCTCTTGCAGGATGCGGCGCCGGTGATCGCGGAGGCCGGGCAGCGCGAGCTCGGGCGTGCGGTGGCCGAGCTCAAGAGGCACGGCATCGACTGGAGCGTCGGAGAGAGCGCGGGCAAGTCCGACGTGCACGTCGAGGCCGTCATCCCCCAGGAGATCGGGGTGGCGGGGGAGCCGTACGACCTCAAG
>CAYNOM010000340.1:0-4396 GCA_964398415.1 uncultured Polyangiales bacterium
GCGCCTCGTCGACCAGAATCGAGTCGACCTCGTCGACGATGGCGAAGTTCAACGACCGCTGCGCGTAGTCGTAGATGCTGAACTTCATGTTGTCGCGCAGGTAGTCGAAGCCGAACTCGTTGTTCTGGCCGTAGGTGATGTCAGCGCGGTAGGCGCGCTTCTTCGCGCGATCGTTTTGTTGGGGAACGACGACTCCCCACGACAGCCCCATCCAGTTGTAGAGGCGGCCCATCCACTCGGCGTCGCGCTGGGCGAGGTAGTCGTTCACGGTGACGACGTGCACGCCCTTGCCCTCGAGCGCGTTCAGGTAGCAGGCCTGCGTGGCCACGAGTGTCTTGCCTTCGCCGGTCTTCATCTCGGCGATCCTGCCCTCGTGCAGTGTGATGCCACCGATGAGCTGCACGTCGTAGTGACGCATGCCGAGCACGCGCTTCGACGCCTCGCGCAGCGCCGCAAAGCTGTCGAAGAGGATGTCGTCCAGCGTGGCGCCGTTCTCGAGCTTCTGCTTCAGCGCGGGGGTGATCGCCTTGAGCTGGTCGTCGGTCAGCTTCTGCATGGCGGCTTCGCGCGAATTGATGGCCTCGACCATCGGGCGCAGCCTCTTCAGCTCTCGCTCGTGCTTGGTGCCGAAGACTTTTTGCAACGCCCACTGAAGCATTCGGATTTCCTTCGAGAAAACGGTAAACGGCAGCCAATCTAAGATGCCGCGCCAGGTTTCGCAACGCGTCGACAGGGGGATGGTCCATCCCCACGTGCGAACAGCCTAGAACCACAAGGGCTTTGCCACGATGAGCAAGGCAGCCGCCAGAAACGCCATGCAGACCGCGGTGACCAAGACCACCACCTGTACGCGGTCACCCCGCAAGGCCCCATGCGGAGCCTGCCCTGCCTCGGCCTCCTGCTCCAGGATGGCGCTGGCCTCGTCGGTTGCGCTGAGACCGCGGCGCAAGAGGGTCGCACCCACGACGAAGGCCGCGAGCAGGAGCACGGCCCCGACCCCGAAGCGCAGCAGCGACTTGAGCCGATCGAGACGGGCGACCTGCCCGGGACGCCCACTGGCCGCGAGGGGCAGGGACATGCGCGTGGCTTCGAGGGGAGCGAGCAGAAACGCGGCCCAGCGCTGGAGGTCGGCCGCGGCATCGGGAGGAAGCTCGGCGACGAGGCGCTGCTCGGGCGCTGCAGTCTGCGCGAGGGCCTCGACGGCGCTGAGCACCGCCCCATCGCTCTCGCCTTCGCCGCGCACGTAGAGCACACGCGTGCCAGCCCCATCCGCCGAGAAGGCGTCGGCACGAGCCTGCAGGCGCACGAGCCCGCGTGCCGCTGATGCAGCGGGGAGACGCACGCGCCCATCCCCGGGCAGCGCCGCGAAGCCGCGTGTCTCGGCCCAGCGACCCTCGATGAACGTGTCGACGATGAGCTCGCGTCTCCCGGGAGGCGGCGAGAGCTGCACCTCGATGGGCTCGAGCGAATCGAGCACCGACTTTTCGACCACGACTCCTGCTTCGCCGAGACCCACGGGCAAGCGCAGGCCCCGCTCGGCCACGACCTTGCCGCCTCGCAGCGCGCGCAGCGTGAGCTCCGCCTCGGCACCGTGGACGATCACCTCGATGCGCACGAGCCCGGTCGTCTCCGCTACAGGCGACGGAGTGCCCCTGGGTTCGACGGCCCTGGAGGGTACGACGTCGATCGCCGCTGCTGGCTCGCCGACCCACACGAGCAGCGCGCAGGGCAGCTCGGGCAGACAGCTTCCGCCCAAAACGCGCGGCAGAAACATGCTCGGCGCGGGCTCTCGGCCGAGCGCGCGCACCCGACCGAGCGAGTAGTGTTGAAGCGGGCCCGCCATGCGCGGCAGGGGCCTTCGCGCCGGCGCGTCGCTAAACAGCTCGAGCTCTCGCACCGTACGCAGATCCATCCCCGACGAGGTGCGCAGCGTGGCCTCGAGCCGATGGGTGCCGCGCGACGGCGAAGGGACGCGGATCTGCCCCTGCATGCTGGCGAGCGCCGAGGGCGTCAGCGTGGTGCGCGCAAGCTCACGTCGCCCCGGGTCGAGCAAACGCACCAGCACCTCGCCTTCTCCGAGCGACGGTCCCTCGGGCGCATCGACATCCCGCAGCCACAGGGCGCGCAGCGCGAGCGTGTCGGAAGGACGCGCTTCGTCCTCGGCGAAGAGCTGCAAGTCGTCTGCGACCTGCGCGCGCTCTGCGAGCCACAGCGCAGCGAGCGAGACGCTGAGCGCGAGGACGGCCATGAAACGCAAGCCAGCCCTGAGACCTATCGCGGCCTCGTCTGTCGGTGCAGCGAGCTCGACTGGTGGCGGTGTCGACAATCCCCGGTTCCTGGCCTAGTCTGCCCTACTCTAACCGGGCATGGGGAAGCGGGTCATGGGCGAGGTTGCACAACTCAGCGAGGAGACCATCTCGTCCCTCCACGAGATGCTCCAGACCTACATGACGAAGAAGGGGCTGCGCTCCACCTCGCAGCGCAGGCTCGTCACCGACATCTTCTTTCGCTCGGGTGGCCACCTGTCGATCGAAGACCTGCTCTCCAAGGTGCGCGAGCAAGACCCCAAGGTCGGGTACGCCACGGTCTACCGCACCCTGCGCCTGCTCGCCGAGTGCGAGCTCGCCAACGTGCGGCACTTCGGCGACGGCGTCACGCGCTACGAGCTGCGCGACGAGGGCGAGCACCACCACGATCATCTGATCTGCCTCGAGTGCTCGCGCATCGTGGAGTTCGAAGACGAAGCGATCGAGGTGCTGCAAGATCGCGTGGCCGAGCGCTACGGGTTTCGCCTGCGCTCGCACAAACACGAGCTGTACGGCGTGTGCCCCGAGTGCCAGGCCAGGAGCAACGGCGGCAACGGCAAGCACGCTTGAACTTCGGCCAGAGGACGCTACACGCTGCGCGTGCCCGTCCTGACCGCCACCGGCCTCACCCGCAGCTTCGGCCCTCACGTGGTCCTGTCGGGCGTCGATCTCAGCATCCACCAGGGCGAGCACGTGGGGCTCGTGGGCGCCAACGGCTCGGGCAAGAGCACCCTGTCGCGGATCCTCGCCGGCATCGACCCACCCGACACCGGCGAGCTGGCCGTGCGCCGGGGCGCCCGGGTGCAGTATCTCGCGCAGGAGCCCGTGCTCGATGCGACGCGCAACGTGCTCGAGACCGTCCTCGATGGCCTCGGCCCCTGGTCTGAAGCGAAGCGCCGCTACGATGCGGCGAGCCACGCGATCGAACGAGGCGAAAACCTCACCCAGGCGCTCGAAGCCCAGGCGCGCGCCATGGCCGATCTCGAGCACCACGGCGGCTTCGACATCACGCACCGCGCCGAATCCGTGCTGCACAACCTGGGCGTGCACGAGCTGAGCGCGCGTGTGGATGCGCTGAGTGGCGGAGAAAAGCGACGCGTAGCGCTGGCGCGCGTGCTCGTCTCCGAGCCGGAGCTGGCGATTCTCGACGAGCCCACGAACCACCTCGACATCGACGCCATCGAATGGCTCGAGCTGCACCTCGCCGATCAGTTCAAGGGCGCAGTCCTTCTGATCACCCACGATCGCTATTTCCTCGACGCGGTCGTCGATCGCACGCTCGAGATCGAGCGCGGCAAGCTCTACAGCTACGATGGAGGCTTTGCCGACTACCTCGAGGGGCGCGCCGCACGCGTCGAGCTCGCCGAGCGCACCGAGAAAAACCGCCAGAACTTCCTGCGCCGCGAGCTCGACTGGCTGCGCCGAAGCCCGCCCGCGCGCACGACCAAGCAGCAAGCCCGCATCGAGCGCGCCGAGCAGGCCGTGAGTAACCGCCCGCCACCCCAGGCCCAGAAGCTCGACCTCTCCCTCGACACGGCCCGCGGCGGCAAGACCATCCTCGATCTGCACGACGTGTGCATCGACACCCCCGGCGATGCGCTGCGCCCTAAGCGCCGCCTGATCACGGGCCTCACCCTGCACATGACGCAGGGCGAGCGTCTCGGCATCTTGGGCCCGAACGGCAGCGGCAAGAGCACCCTGCTCAAGGCCATTCTCGGCGAGCACCCGCTCGCGTCGGGGCAGCTCACGCTGGGCAAAAACGCGCGCATCGCCTACCTGAGCCAGCACAGAACGGGGCTCGACGACGATCGCAGCATCCTCGACAACGTCGCCGACGGCCGCTCGCACGTGCGCGTGGGCGACAAGGACGTGCACGCCATCAGCTACCTCGAGCAGTTTCTGTTCAAGAGCGCCGACGTGCGCAAGAAGGTGAGCGCCCTGTCAGGCGGCGAGCGCACGCGGGTGGCCCTCGCCAAGCTGCTGCTCAACCAGACGAGCCTGCTCCTGCTCGACGAGCCCACGAACGACCTCGATCTCGACACGCTGGCTGCCCTCGAGGATCTGCTGCTCGAGCACGAAATCACCACCCT
>CAYNOM010000340.1:4406-6553 GCA_964398415.1 uncultured Polyangiales bacterium
TCGACATCCTGCTCGGAGCGGCAGCGTCCGGCGCCACCCTCGTCGTCACCCACGATCGCTGGTTTCTCGATCGCATCGCGACCTCGATCCTGCTGTTTCAGGGGGAGGGCCGCGTGGTGCGCTACGCGGGCAACTTCAGCGACGTGCGCGCGGCGCGCGAGGCATCGAAGAAGGCCGACAAAGTCGACGCGCCCGCGAAACAGAGCGCACCACCGGCTGCGGCCGCCGCGAAGGCCAAGAAACCGGGCCTCAGCTACAAAGAACAACGCGAGCTCGAGCAGATCGAGCCGCAGATCGAAGGCCTCGAAGGCCGCATCGCCGAGCTCGACGCGCTACTCGCCGACGGCAGCATCTATCAGACGCGCGCCGCCGAGGTGCCCGCGCTCGTTGCGGAGCGCGACACCCTGCGCGGCCAGTGCGACGCCCTGATGGACCGCTGGGCCGAGCTCGAAGACAAGCGCGAAAACGGCTGACGAGCTCGTCGTGTCAGCTCGCGCGCGCTGAGCGGATCGCCTCGCGCGCCGCGTCGAAGTCTGCCGGCGCCTGCACGTTGACGCACTTGAGCGACTTATCGATGCGCTTGATCACGCCTGCGAGCACCTTGCCGTGGCCGATCTCCACGCACAGGGTCACGCCATCCTGCACCATGCGCCGCACCGTCTCCTCCCAGCGCACGGGGCGACTCACCTGACGGATCAGGGCATCGCGAGCGTTCGTTCCGCTCGTGACGGGGCTCGCATCGATGTTCACGTAGATAGGCACGCTGGGATCGGCGAAGGCACCGTCCATCAGATGTGGCGTGAGGCGCTCCTCCGCAGGCTTCATCAGGCTCGAGTGAAACGGTGCGCTCACGGGCAGCGCGATCACCTTGCAGCCCAGCGCCGACAGCACGGGGCCGGCTTGCGTCACGGCCGCGGCCTCACCGGCGATCACGAGCTGGCCGGGGGAGTTGTAGTTCACGGGCTCGACCAACCCGGGCACCTCACGGAGGGCTCGCTCGATGGCGGACAGCTCGCCGCCCAGCACGGCCGCCATCGCACCCTCTCCCACCGGTACGGCCTCTTGCATGTAGGTGCCGCGCACGCGCACGAGCTTCACCGCGCGCTCGAAGGGCAAGGTGCCCGCCGCAACGTTGGCCGAGTACTCGCCGAGGCTATGCCCAGCGACGACGTCGGGCTGCTCGCCGAAGGCCCGAAGCAGCGCGACCGACGTGGTCAGAATGGCTGGCTGGGTGTTGGCCGTGAGCTTGAGCTGTTCGTCGGGCCCCTCGAAGCACAGGCCCGAGAGCGACTCACCAAGCACAGCGTCGGCGGCCTCGAACACCTCGCGCGCTGCGGCAGAAGCCTCGAACGCAGCCTTGCCCATGCCGATGGCCTGGGATCCTTGCCCAGGGAACACGAAAGCGACTTTTGCCATCTGTGACTCCTCGGCTGCCGCGTTTACACCGGAACCGGCCCGCGCGCACCTGCAGCAGGGACTCGGTGGACGCGACGAACTGCGGTACCATCGTCAGGGTGAGCGGGGGCAAGGTTCGATTTGGCGTGGACGGCAGCATCGCGATCGAGGGCGACGCGCTGAGGGCCGAGCTTGCGCGCCAGGCGGGCGAGTACCGCATCGAGCAGGGTCCCGCCGGAATGCTCTTGCTCGCGCGGATCGCGGCCCAGGGGCGCCCGCGCGGCCGCGTCCTGATGATGGGCGAGCTGATCTCGCGCATGACCGTGGTCGAGATCATCAACGTGGTCACCTCCACCAACTGGCGCGGCGAGTTGCACATCGTGGGCCCCTACGGACGCCGCGTGCTCACCGTCGATCAGGGCGCGCTGAAGCACGCACAGACCGACTTCGAGGCCGAGCGTCTCGGCGAGGTGCTCCTGCGCGCCGGGCTGCTCGAGCGCGACAAGCTCTCGAGCCTGCTCGCAGAGAAGAGCCCCGAAAAGCGCTTTGGTCAGATGCTCGTCGAGCGCGGCATCCTCGATCAGGGCACGCTGTTCAAGCAGCTCCAAAACCAGGCCGAGACCGTCTTTTACGCCTCGCTGCTCGAGGAGCGTGGGGTGTATTGGTTCGTGGTACCGCCCGAGGATGCGCCCGCCCCGCCCACCACCGTGCACTTGCCGATCCAAGCGCTGCTGATGGAGGGCGTGCAGCGC
>CAYNOM010000340.1:6563-6985 GCA_964398415.1 uncultured Polyangiales bacterium
CTCTACTGGTTTGTGTCTCCTTCTGGCGCGACCGAAATCCTGCAGGCCACCACTCACGCCCCTCTTTCGGGCCTGTTGATGGAAGGTGTGCAGCGACTCGATGAAATGGCGCTGTTCAGGGAGCGCATCCCGCACAACCGCTTCTTTCCCTTCGCCGTGCCCAATCCGCAGAAAAGCAAGCTCGACGCCCTCGAGCCCTACATGGTCGAGCAGGTGCTCTCACGCTGCGACGGCTCGCGCTCCATCGACGATCTGGCGCGGGAGAGCGGCCTCGGCGAGTTTCCGGTGCTGAAGGCCGTGTACAACCTGCAGCGCACGGGGCTCGTCCAGCTTCGACGCGGGCCCATGCTCGACACCAAGATCGTGCAGCGCCTCGTACGTCAGTTCAACGACGTCGTGCGCGACATCTTCATGGTCGTCGC
>CAYNOM010000341.1:0-6968 GCA_964398415.1 uncultured Polyangiales bacterium
CTATGTCCGGATCTGTTCGAGCAGTCGGCCGACTTCCCTCGTCTCTGCGTGGTCGGGACCGACCAGGCGGTCGAGGGTGTCGAGCACACACGTGCGCTCGCACAGCGCTTCGCGACAGCGTCCGGAGCGCTCGAGCTGCCTGGCGAGCACGCAGCGGCCGGCAACGCTTTCGCCATCGCTGGGTAGCCCTCGCGTGCATGCACGAGGCCAAGCTCTCGCCAGAGCCCCAGGGGCTCGATGAACGAAGGGAACGTCCCAAGGACGGGACCCAAGCACCGGGGCTCGAGCAGCAGGCGCATGGCGGGCTCGTGACGGCCTCTGCGAACCAGGTCACACAGCGCCTCTGCGAGCGCTTCGGGAGAGGTGTCGCTCTCCTGCGCCCAACGCAACGCCAAGCGCGCCGCTGCACCGAGGTCCATCGTGGAGCGCGAGTCTTGCGGGGTCATGTCTACTCCTTCGCCGTCCTGTCATGTCGCACCTCGACAGCGTCGACGACGAGCCGGACGGTGTATGACCTCCTTACTAACCATAGGGGATCCAAGGGTAGGCAGGTGAAGGTGTCGTAGGTCGACCTCCCTCCAAGGCGCGTGGCACCGCGCTCTCGGATGGTTTGCAGGGCAATGGCCATGAGACGATTCGATCGCGGGTGGACGCGGGCCGGACGTGTTTCGTCCACCGACGCGGATAACGTCGGGGGACTTGGGGAGGTGCTGCGTGCGTTTGGTATTCGACCCATCTTTTGACAGCGGCGCCTATCCGGGCCCCGACGTCAGCGCGGGCCCAGTGGTGGGCGAGCACTGGGTCGGGCCGCATGGCCTGCTCGGTGCGCTCGAGACGGACCTCGGCCTGCGTGGTCCCGAGCTGAGTGTTGACGATCGCGTCGCCTCCTTGCTGCCTCGTCTTGCTGCGCCAGGTGCCTTCTGGAGCGGCTCCTTCGAGGTCGATCCACAGGGCACGGCGCGGCGCCTGCTCCGGCTGCGCGATGCGCTCGTGGCGGGTGGTTGGGCCTTTCGCGCGCTGACGCCGCGGCTCGCGCAGCTTGCCGAGGTGTGCGGAGATGGACTGTCCGGGACGCCGGATCGCGTGTGGGCGGTGATCGACGCGCTCCGTCCGCGCTCGACGCAGCTGCGCAGCTTGACCCTCGTCGAGCCCACGGACGACCTCGAGCAGGTCTGGCAGCGCTTGTTCGTGCGGCTCGCCGCCTGCGGGGCCGAGATCGCGCGTCGTCCGCTTACGAGCGCGCTCGCGTCGGGCGACCTTGCCGCCGCGCGTGAGGCCGACTTTGCGCCGCGAGGAGATGGTTCGTTGCAGCTCCTACGTTGCTATGGCGAGCTGGAGGCGGCTGATGAGGTGGCCGCGTTCTGCGCATCCGCAGACCTGGGCCGCTTGCTCGTGATCCAGCCCGAAGCGTGCCTCGACGACGCCTTCGCGCGGCACGGCGTGCCCACACTCGGGGCCCGCGATCCTGTGGCCCGGGATGCGCTCGTGGCGCTCGTCGGCCTCACGCTACGGCTGGGCTGGTCTCCAGCCGATCCCGCCGATGCGCTCGCCGTGTTGGAGATGCGGCGAGGTCCCGTTCCCGGCGCCCTCGCGCGCGCACTCGTTGGTGCTTTGTCGGCCGCGCCATCTGTCCACGGGGCGGCCTTTCGCGCGGCCATGGACACGGCGCTCGGGGCGGAGGCTGACCCTCGGCGACGGGAGCGCTCGCGCGAGCGGCTGTCGTGGCTGTTCGCTGAGGACGCATCCCGCGCGGAGGATCGATATCCAGTCGCCGCGGCGAAGCTACGCTTGAAAAAGCTCCGAGCTTGGCTCGAGGGCGTGGGTCACGCCGGAGCGAGCGACACCGCGGCCGCCGTCGACGTGTGTCGGCACCTGTCAGCGCTGCTCGAAGGTTGGCCGTCCAACACACTGGGGAGCGCCACACTGGCCCAGCTCCTGCGCGACGCAGCAGCAAGCCCGAGTGGGGCGCGTCACGAGGCGCAAGCAGGCGCTCAGACCGTGCGCGGACCCGGAGCGGTGGCCGGACCTGCCGACACCATCGTGTGGTGGCGCTTCACGGCGGATGCGGTGGGCCAGCTCCCACGCCTGCCCTTGCTGCAGCGCGACAGACAGGCGCTGAATGACGCCGAGGTCGTCTTGTCTGATCCGCGCACGGTGGCCCAGGCTCGATCCACACGCTGGGCGAGGCCGCTGCATCAGGCGCGACGACATCTGATCCTCGTGAGCCCGGCCGGAGACGGCGGCATGCGTGCGCCCCATCCGCTGTGGGACGAGCTCGTGGCGCGGGCCTCGGCGTCTTCGCTGGCTTCAATCCAAGGCAGGCGGCTGCGTGGCGCCACGCTGCGACAGGCCGTGGCCCATCGACCGTGGCCCTCCCCGCGCATTGAGTTTGGAGTACCAAGCGCAGCATCACGACTGGCGCAACCAGACCGGCTCTCGGCCAGCGCGATGGAGACGCTGCTCGGGTGCTCGCTGAAGTGGGCGCTCGAGCGTGTCGGGCGGCTCCATGGGCCGAAGCGACTCCCCCAGGGCTCGCGCCTGCAGGGCATCCTAGCGCACGCGGTGTTGGCTGCTGTGTTCGAGACGCGCCCCGCGAGCGAGACGGAGGCGCGAGAGCGCGCCGCCACGCACTTTGATCGCTTGGTGAAGGAGACGGCCGCGATCTTGCTGCTCCCTGGCTACGACGCGCTCTGCGCGCACACGAAGCAGGTGTGTGAGGGCGCCGCGGAGGATCTGTATCGACGCTACGCGGACCTCGGCCGCTGGCCCATCGCGCGCGAGCATCGGCTCGACCGCGAGCTCGCGGGTCTCTCGCTTCGTGGCGACCTGGACGTGCTGCTCGGCGACGAGCCGACCGTCATCGATCTGAAGTGGGCGTCGGGCAAGATTCATCAAAAGAAGCTCGCCCAGGGCAGCGCTCTGCAACTCGCGGTCTACAGCGTGCTTGCCAGCGAGTCCGACCGACCCGACGTGCCCGCGGCTTACTATGTGCTCGACGAGCGACGCCTCCTCAGCCCCAGTGGAGAAGAGCTCGCGGGAAGTCACGTCGAACCCGGGCCGACGCTTCAGGAGACGTGGGACGCCCTACGCGCATCCGTCAAGGAGGCGTTTGGATCAGGCGCGCTCGGGGCGGGACGGCTCCAGGCGCCGGGCGCACGCAACGAGAAGGGCGATCAAGAGGGCATTGACTACGGACGTCTGCGGGTCGCTCCGCCCTGCAGGTTCTGTGAGCTCGGGGCCTTGTGCGGGCGCGACTTTCAAACAGGCGAGGACACGCCATGACCAGGAACATCGAGCTGACCATCGCCAGCGCGGGAAGCGGCAAGACGTATCGCCTTACCGAGTTGCTCGACGAAGAGCTCGAGGCCGGGCGCGTCCGGCCCGAGGGAGTGCTCGCGGTCACCTTCACGACGCGGGCAGCCGGGGAGCTCTCGGCACGAGCGCGTCGCAGGCTGCTCGAGCGTCAGCGCGTCGCGGACGCCCAGGCGCTCGCCACGGCCCGAATCGGCACCGTGCACGCCGTGTGCTCGCGTCTCGTGTCGGAGTTCGCCTTCGAGCTCGGCCTCGCGCCAGAGGTCGAGGTGCTCGACGCCACGTCGTCCGCGGTGATGTTTAGGGAGGCACTCAGCGCCGTCGTCTCGCAAAGCCCCTTGGCCGCAAGCCTCGACGCCTGTGCCGCGCGCTTCAAGGGCACGCCCACCGCGCGCATGTCTCTGCGCGAGATCGAACGGGTGGCCAAGGGCCGGCTCGACTGGCGCGGGGTTGTCGAAGAGCTCGTCGCCGAGGCGCGCAGCAACGATCTCCGCCCGGCGCAGTTTGCGACGTTTGCGGCCCGCAACGTCGAGTCGCTGTGGGCCCTGTTCGACAAGTCCGCAGCCGATGGAGCCAACCTGGATGCGGCGTTGCTGAGGGCTCTGCAAGGCACCATCGCCGCCGTGGACTCCGCACGGGATACGACTGACAAGACCAGAAAGGCGCTTGCGATCGTGCGCCGTGCCGAGGCAGACATGAGCCGAGGCGATGCCTTGCCGTGGGCCGACTGGGTGCGCCTCTCGAGGCTCGAGCCGGGAAAGAAGAGCGCCGCCGCCTTCGAGATCACGCTCGAAGCGGCGCGTGCGCACGACAGGCACTCGCAACTCCACGACGATGTGCGAACGCTGATCGAGGGCGTGTTCGAGATCGCGCGCCAGGCCTACGAAGCCTACGCCCGCTACAAGCGAGATCGGGGCCTCGTCGACTTCACCGATCAAGAGTCGCAGGCGTTTGCGCTGCTGCAGGTCGAGAGCGTGCGCGAGCAGCTCAGCGACGAGCTCGATCTCGTGCTCGTGGACGAGTTTCAAGACACAAGCCCGCTGCAGCTCGCCATCTTTCTCGAGCTCTCGAAGCTCGCCAAGCGGTCGGTGTGGGTGGGCGATCAGAAGCAGAGCATCTACGGCTTTCGCGGCGCAGACCCGAGCCTCATGGACGCCGTGCTCGCGCAACTCGTGGATCCCGCACGCACGACCACCCTCGACACGTCCTATCGTAGCCGCCCAGCGCTCGTGAACGTGGCCTCCGAGCTGTTTGCCCAAGCCTTCGAGCGGCAGGGCATCCCGCGCGAGCGCGTCGTGCTTCGCCCCAAGCTCACCCAGGAGCCAGAAGGGCTTGGCCCAGTGGTCGAGCGTTGGGAGCTCGCCGCCAACAACAAGGGTGAAGACAGCGCCGCGCTCGCGCAGCTCGTGGTCGAGTTGCTCAGAGATGAGACGGTCCGCGTGCGCGATCTCGACACGGGCCGCGCTCGGCCCCTGCGCGCTCCCGACGTGGCCGTCCTCTGTCGCACCAACGATGGCTGTGACGACGTCGCGCAGCAGCTCGAACGGCTGGGTGTGACGGTGCACCGTGCGCGTGGCGGGCTGACGTCGACGCCGGAGGTGCGCCTCTGGCTTGCGGGCTTCGCGCTGCTCGCCGACCCCTCGGACTCGCTGCACGCGGCCGAGGTCGTGCGTCTCACCGCAGACAACCCTCAGGATGACGCCTGGCTCGAGCGCGTGTTCCTCGAAGGTCCAAGCAGTATGCACGCACAGCCACGGGTCGCGAGCCTCCTGAGCATGCAACGGGAGCGACCGGCGCGCGCACCCCTCGAGGCCCTCGAGCTCGCTGCCGAGGGGCTGGGGCTGCGCGAGGTGGCGGCCGGCTGGCGCGATGGCCAGCGTCGGCTCGCCAACCTCGACGCCTTCCGGATGCGTGCTCGCGCCCTCGCCGAGCGGCTGCAGGTGGCGGGCGAGCCGGTCACGAGCGCGCTGTTGCTGCGCCACCTGCAGGCCCTCGAGGGCGAGGACGACCTCCAGGCGCTGGCAGACACCGACGACGCGGTTCACGTGTGCACCTGGCACGGAGCCAAGGGCCTCGAGTGGCCCATCACGATCTTGTTCGAGCTCTCGCTGCCCGAACGACCCGACAGCTTCGGCGTTCGGAGCTGTAGCGCCGAGGCGACGCTCGACGTCCACCGTCCGCTCGCGGGGCGCTGGCTGCGCTACTGGCCCTTTCCTTACGGCAAGTTTTCGACCGGTGTGCCCCTGCTCGATCGCCTCGCCGTCACAGACGAGCAGCGCGAGCTCACCCGCGCGCGAGAGACCGAGAATCTGCGCCTCGCCTACGTGGGCTTCACGCGCGCACGCGATCGGCTGATCCTCGCTGCTCGCAAGGGGGTGCTCGACAAGGATGCGTTGAAGCCGCTCGCCGACGCGCGCGGCACGCGCCTCTTGTGCGAGCCAGCGGGAAATCGTGTGCGCTGGGGCGGCCTCGAGCTCGACGTGCGGGTGCGCGAGTCCGACGCGGACGCCGCACCGACGGTCATCCAGCCCGTCGTAGCCGAGCTCCCTGTGGCACGGGGCTTCGTCGACGCACCACCCGCTTTTGTGTTGCCCTCGGCGCTCGAGGCCGTGGCAGGGATCAAGCAGGTGCACGAGGTGGGCGCGCCCCTGCCGCTGCAGGGCACACCGGACGTGCAGCAGCTCGGAAACGCGCTCCACGCCTTCATGGCGGCGGCGCCGGCGAGGCCCGAACGACACGCGCGGCTCGAGCTCGCACAGTCGCTTCTCGCGCGCTGGATGCTCGCCTCCCACATCGCTGCCGAGTCGCTGGTGCAGGCTGCAGAGCGCCTGCAGCGCTGGGGGGCCGCGCAGCACCCGGAGGCCCTCTGGCACCGCGAGGCCCCGCTGCAGCGGGCTTCCGCGCAGGGCACGCTGCTGCGCGGCTTTGCCGATCTGCTGCTCGAGTCACCGCTGGCGTGGGCCGTCATCGACCACAAGACCCTGGCCCGGTCGCGCGACGAAGCCGTGCAGCAGGCCGCTGCTTACGGTGGTCAGCTCCACGCCTACGCGTGGGTGCTTCATGGTCAGGCCCACGCCCCGTCGGTTCACGCCTACGTGCACTTGCCGCTCCAAGGGCTCGTGGTTGAGCTCGACGTCGACCCGACGCGAGAGCCAGCCTGGCCCATGCCCTCGGGAACGCGCAGCGCCTCTCCCGATGCAGACGACGCGGGCGCAGCGACCGAAGGAACGTGACCAATGTCCACGCTCGCCGAGAAAGCTGGTGCGCTGGGCCGCGCACGCTCGGAGACTCGCCGCATGCTGGGCGACCCTTCGCCGCCCGAGCAGCGTGCGCAAAGCGTCACGCAGCGCTGGGCACGGGCCGTTGAGCTCGACCCGAGCGCCCTCGACGAGCTGGTGCCGCTGCTCGTCGAGTGGCACGAGCAGCGCGAGCTGCGCTCGCTCGTATCGCAGCTCCTTGCCGAGCTCGCCCGGCGCGGCATCGCGTCACCGGCGCTGGTGCCCGCGTTCGACCAGCTCGCCGACCACGAGGCCCTCACGTTGGCCGGTTACTACCGCGACTTCATCCGGCTCCACGCGGCCTCGGCGTCGTCCCTGGTGTCGCAGGCTCGCGCGCTCGTCCGCGTGTTGCGAACGCCGGAGCGGGTCGAGCAGCGC